>CALHOU010000084.1 GCA_938035945.1 uncultured Granulosicoccaceae bacterium | reverse complement strand
ACTTCCCAGACGCAACGCATGTGCAGTACAAAAGCATAAAAGGTTGCGTCACTGGCCAAGGGGAAATGAAAAAGACTCAGTTTGACCCGCTGTTTAGCATCAATCACACACTGGCGATGCTGAGGTACAAGATCAATCGACTAGCCCGGCGTACGTGGTGCACAACGAAGCTCAACGCGCGTTTAGATGACCATGTGGCGTTGTATATCGATGTGCATAATCGCAAGCTGATCAATTCTGGCGTTATGCATTATCGTGGTAGGTAAGGGATTCCAGAGCAATGATGCAAGACTTAGCTATCCGCAGCGAAGTAAGCCAGTTTGGAATTCTTTTAGAAGGAAGCTTTACGTGAGAATGATTGTTTTAATGTTTACGCTGAGCTTGTCCGCTTGTGTGTCCGTGGAGAGCGTGACGTTTTGGCCGGAGGCTAAACATCAAGTTAGCTCAGAGCGTTTGGCATCATTGGATATCGCGGAAGTCAGGTTTGCGACCAATGACAACGAATCTATCTATGCGCTGCATCTGCCGAACCCGACATCAAAGCTATTAACGCTTTATTTCCATGGTAACGGTGGCAATATCCATCAACGCATTGGCGCGTTGGAAAAACTGCGTTCACTAGGTAGTAGTGTGCTGGGTGTGAGTTATCGTGGCTATCTGAATAGCTCAGGTGTTCCCACTGCAAAGGGCATATCAAAAGACAGTCGCGCAGCGCTAAACTACGCTATCAACACATTGGGCTATGCACCAGCGGACATCGTTGTGTTGGGTCGATCATTGGGTTCTGCGGTGGCTGTTGATTTAGTACAAGATCAGAAAATTCATGCAGTGATACTGGTAACACCGTTTGAAAGCCCGCGCGCTATGTTAAATACTCAATCTTGGTTCACTCGGCTCATGCTAAAAAATACCAATAACTTTCTGGATACAGCATTTCAAACGAATAAAACGATCAAAACATTTAACGCTCCTACACTAGTGATTCATGGTACAGCGGACGAAGTTGTGCCATTTGGCCAAGGCAAGACTGTATACGATCTCTTACCCACTAAGAAAACCTTTCTAAGTCTAGACGGTGCGATGCACAGTGACTTTGGTTATGCCGATGACAGTGAAACTGATCGATTATATTGGGCAGCCATAGAAGCGCTGTTGCGCAGGTCCTCACAGTAAATCTACACTTTGAGCACGCCCATCTGCTCTTCTAACAATTGCATTACTTTCATAGCCGCTAAGCCTTGTGCAAAACTTGAGTTCGGCTCCCGACCTTCTTGAATGGCTGAGATAAACTCTCGATCAATCAATTCGATACCATTGTTCGATACCGCCACACCCGACAAATCAATTGGCTGTTCTTTGCCATCGAACAAATCATCATAGCGAGCGATGTAAGTGCCGCTATCACCAATGTATCGAAAAAAGGAGCCAAAGGGGCCATCATTGTTAAAAGATAGTGACAAGGTGCAGAGCTTCCCACTCGGTGTTTTTAGCCCGATGGTCATATCCATGGCTATTCCCAAGTCCGGGTGAGCTGGTCCTTGCAAGCCCATTACTTCACTCGGAATTTCACCGGTTTGATATAAAAATAAATCAATGGTGTGACAAGCATGGTGCCAGAGCAGGTGATCGGTCCAGCTGCGTGCTTCACCTTTGGCATTGGTATTGGTGCGACGGAAAAAGTACGTTTGCGCATCCATTTGTTGAATATTAAATTCACCAGCGTCGATTTTATTTTTTATCCATTGGTGTGATGGATTAAAGCGACGCACGTGGCCAACCATACCGACAACGCCTGTCTCTTTCTGGGCCGCGTCCATTTTTTCCGCATCGCTCAAACTATCGGCCATCGGAATTTCGCTGAATGTGTGTTTGCCGGCACGCATGGCTTTGACCGATTGCTCGCAATGCAATTGGGTAGGGGTAGATAAGATAACCGCGTCTACATCTTGGCTAAGAAAATCATCAAAGTCGGTACATGCTTTGGCGATTTTTCGTTCAGACGCCAACGCATTTATTTTCTCTGCATTAGGACCGAAAACCGCAGTGACTTGTGCATCTTCAATATTGGCTAGCGCATCTAAGTGTTTTAATCCAAAAGCACCGTACGCTCCTGCCACTCCAATTTTTACCATCTTATCTGTTCTCCAGAATCAAATGCCCAACGGCTGTATTCGATGCAGGAACGTGATAAAAACGGTGCATCTCTTCAACATTTTCGTTTAACGCGCCGCGCATCACATACCACATAACCAATTCAATACCTTCCGAGCCTGCTTCACGCAGGTACTCCACATGCTCGATCATGCTGCCTTTGTCAGGTTCGTTGACCAATAAATTCATGAAGCGATCGTCCCAGGCAGAATTAATTAGGCCTGCGCGTTCATGTTGCAATTGATGGCTCATACCGCCCGTGCCAAAAACGCATACTTTTAAGTCATCAGGAAAGGATTCGATCGCTTTTCTTATTGCTTTTCCAAGTGCGTAGCATCGTGAACCAAGAGGCGCTGGGTATTGCACAACATTCACCGCTAAAGGAACTACCGGGCAAGGCCATTCGTCGGGTTTTCCAAACATCATGGTAAGCGGTACTGTTAATCCATGATCGACTTCCATTTCATTGATAACCGTAATATCGAACGAATCTAAAATTAATGATTGCGCGATGTGTGCTGACAGGGCTTGATGTCCCTGTACAATCGGCACCGGTCTAGGTCCCCAACCTTCATCGGCCGGCGCGTATTGTTCGGCGCAACCCAAAGCAAAAGTTGGAATGATACGCGCATCGAATGCTGTGCAATGGTCGTTGTATACAAGAAAAATTACGTCCGGCTTTTCTTTTTCCATCCATTGTTTTGAAAACTCAAAACCTTTAAATATAGGCCCGTAGTAATCGTCGCCGGTTATGCCAGTATCGGACGCGACGCCAAGAACGGGTACATGTGAGCAAGCAACACCTGAAGATACGTACGCCATTATTTATCCTGCCATTCTGATTTATATCGATTGCCTTCAATCGACCTACCGCCTGAAACCATCATTTTGCGATAGGCTGTTGAACCCATCCCTGTCATTAATCCTGCGAGTTCTTGAAAGTTTATTCCGTGATACGCGGCCAATTTAGAGGTGTAGTAAATGTTGCCACCAAGTTCTAGCAATTTATTCCACTCTTGATTAAGCGCAGCCGCTCGTTGTTCTGCAGTCATTGGATAGTTATCGATATACTTTTCTGGGTCTGCTTTAAAAGCATCGCGGTTTTTTTGCAATCTTAAGCTTATGCAGAATTGATTTAAGTGGAAGCCCCTGGCCGATTGCTCGCTATCGAAAACAATGGTGCCGGGGATGTCGTCGTAGTTTTTATTACTCATGGTTATTCGGCATTTTAAAGTTCAGGGGTCTTGAAGAATTCGTGCATTAGAGGACTACGCGTGTAAAAATACGCTAAGGCCTCAACATCATGTGTCCAGTTTAACGCATTTAGCACCTAGATAAGCGCCTGAACCCGTCCTGTTTAATAGGAATATAGAGTATGCGAGTAGCACTAACAGGTGGCGCGACCGGTATCGGCAGTGAGGTTGCCAGTCGGCTGAGCAAGGCTGGACACACAGTGCACGCCTTCGATATTAACGAGCCAGCCTCAGGAGTTGATCTTTGGATTAAGACCGATCTGAGCGATCAGGTGTCCATTCGTGAAGCACTCGATGCAGCCCAAGCGCCATACGATGCATTGATAAACAATGCCGGGCTTCCACCCCGAGCGGGTTTGGCGGAAAAAGTCCTGCAAGTTAATTTTTTTGGATTGCGTACGTTTCTTACAGGTATGCTCGATAAGCTAAGCGATGGTGCATCGATTGTGAATACGGCATCGCGCGCTGGAGGTCAGTGGAAGGAAAATTTAGACGAAGTTAAAAGTCTGTTGTCGCTTGATCAAGCAATGCTTGCAGAATTTATTTCTGCACGAAACATTGATCCAACACGTGCATACAATTTATCTAAGGAAGCCATCATCGTTATGACCATGGCTCAGACAGAACAATTGCTAGCGCGCGGCTTACGTATTAACTCGGTCAGTCCCGCAGCTGTGAGTACTGGTATTTTGCAAGACTTTCATAAAGCCTTTGGTGAACGCGTTGCAAAAAATGTTGCGCGTGTGGGTAGAGCAGGTGAACCAGATGAAATAGCCGACGTAATCATTTTTCTAGCATCTGATCAGAGCCGTTGGGTAAAAGGCCAAGACATTATTGTTGATGGTGGTATGAGTGCGGTTATCATGAGTGATGCCTTGGATTTGAAGTAATTTTTTAAGCTTGCGGGCAGGGACGATGCATTAGCTGAAAATGAAATCAACGCCGCCGCCCACGCTACGCATCTGTGGCTGGCCAAGAGGCTGCGCAATATATCGAAGGCCGATCTCTAAATGCTTGGTTCGGACTGATTTTGTACCAAATGATCTTAACTACGATAGAAGAGCACTCATTTGATAAGAAAAGCATACCAAAAGAAGTCCAAAATAAATTCTTTTGTTCTATTTAGTCGTTACTATTTGTCTACGCAGAGCAAAAGTGGTACGTTGCGATGGAGCGTTTCGAGAGCTGTATCTCGGTTTGGAGGAGTAAGACTAACCGCGAGACTCAGCAGATTTTGACGGCACTAACGCCTATAGGATAAGGAAAATTATGAAATTACGAGCACCTAAGTCGCTCCGGCATTTTGCACTTGCCGGTTGCGTATCACTCATGTCTATCGCTGGCACAGCGAAAGCCGCTGACAGCACTGCACCAATAGTTATTCCGATACATAATTGGTCCAGTCAGGTTGTCATGGCCTATGTGATTGGCGGTATGTTTGAAAAAATGGGCAACAACGTTGAATACGTTCCTGCCGATTCGCAAGCTGTTTACGAATCTATTCGTAACGGTGACGTTACCCTCTCACACGAAGTGTGGCAGTCAACCTTCGGTAAGTCGTTCTACAACGCGATGGCTAAAGGTGGTGTTATTGATGCTGGAACGCACTCAGCTACAACGCTGGAAGAAATGGGCGTGCCAACCTGGGTAATCGAGAAAAATCTTTGCCCTGGACTACCAAACTGGGAAGCATTAAAAGATTGCCACGAAGTGTTTACTACAGCTGATTCCGGTGGAAAAGGTCGTTGGTTAGAAGGTCCGCAAAGCTGGCACGGTGACTTGATGCCAGAGCGTTTGGAAGCACTAGGCCTAGCTGAGAACTGGACAGTTAAGTTCGCAGGTGGTGCAGATGCACTTTGGACTGAACTGGCTTCTGCAAAGAAAGAAGGTCGCGGTACCATCGTTTTTAACTGGACGCCTAACTTCACTGATGCAGACGGCTTCACATTCATCGAATTCCCTCCCTACGAGGACGGTTGTCGTAAAGCGGATGGTGGCGACGGTGCTTGTGGTTCACCAAAAGGTTGGTTGAAGAAAGCGGCGAACTATAAGTTCCCAAAAACTCACCCGGCAGCTTACACCGCTTTTACGAAGCTGGACTTTAGCACCACGCAAATCGGTCAAATGGCTGCACTTGTCGATGTCGATAAGATGGACCACAAAGACGCTGCTGCCAAGTGGTTGGCAGATAACGAAAGCGTCTGGATGCCTTGGACTAAGTAAAGCGAAAACGCTTAATAAAACAATCGAAAGAGAATTTTATTGAGTCTGTAAAAACTGGAAACCCTCTGACGTGTTCTCGCATCAGGGGGTTTCTTTTTTGTGTATCTGGTTTTATAAACAAGTTTAATTAACCTCTTATGTCTGCAACAGAGTCAAACTCCGCCGAACCCGTTATCCGATGCGATGGCGTTTATAAAATCTTTGGCGATAATGCTAAAAAGATGATGCAAGAATCCAATGGAATGGTAGATGCAGCGAAGTTTCAGGAAGCAGGATGCATAGTGGGCGTCAACAATGCCTCGTTTGAAGTTTACCCAGGCGAGCTGCTCATCATCATGGGATTGTCTGGCTCTGGCAAATCAACCTTGCTGCGCTGCATTTCCAGGCTTACCAAAGCGACCGCTGGAAAAATCTATATCGAAGGCGAGGACATTCTGTCCATGAACAACAAGCAGTTGATACAACTGCGTCGCAGTAAAATGGGGATGGTGTTCCAAAGCTTTGCATTGCTGCCGCATAAAACGGTTCTGGAAAACATCGCTTTCCCACTACAAGTAAAAGGCGTTAGCACGAAAGAGAGTATTAAGCGCGCATCGGATATGATCGAACTCGTTAGCCTATCTGGTCGAGAGAACTATTTTCCCCGTGAGTTATCAGGCGGACAACAACAGCGAGTCGGCATTGCTCGTTCCCTTGCCATTGAACCGGATATTTGGTTTTTAGATGAACCATTCTCGGCACTCGACCCATTAATCAGAAAAGAGATGCAAGATGAATTTTTGCGTCTGCAAGGCGTTTTGAGTAAAACCATTTTATTCGTTACGCACGACTTCGACGAAGCACTTCGTCTGGCTGATCGCATCGCCATTATGAAGGACGGCATCATCGAACAATTGGATACGCCTGCGAATATCGTGTTGAATCCGGCAACCGAATACGTGCGTAAATTCACCGAAGAAGTGCCACGCGAAAAAGTACTCAAGATTGAATCGGTGATGGATGCAGTCGATCCGTCAGCAGCTGTAGCTGAGCAGCAGGTGTCAAAAGATGCCATTATCGAAACCGTTGCCGAAATGATTTTAAATTCCGATAAACCGGTAGCTGTTATAGACGATGCTGGCAAAGTTGTCGGTGCCGTACATGCATCGAAAGTCATTAACGTGTTGTTCGGCGGTCGCACAGAGCAAGCGTCATGATCGAGTTATTGCGTGAACGCAAATATCTGCAGTTCCTGCTGTTGATCGTTGTCTTCCTGCTCATGTGCATGTTTATACCGGCCACTGACGGAAGTTGGCTGTGGCGCTTGCCGCCGTTGTTCAAACAACTGCCCATTGCGATCAACAATGGCGTTGACTACTTGATGTTCGACTGGTGGTTGGTTGATGTGTATGACCCTGACATCGAAGAATACGAGAAGAAGCCCGTCATGCGCCAGATCACGCGCAGCATATCGGGTTTCGTGTTGTTCCTGATTGAGTTGGTTCGCGAGATCATGCTCGGCGGTGTGAAAACCATCGTGACTTTCACCGGTTGGGATTGGGCCACAGAAAATCAATGGGCGCGCTTGCCTGGTTTGCCATGGACCGTGGTTGCAGGTGGTGCAATGATCTTGGGCTACCGCCTCAGCGGCATTGGCTTGGCCTTGTTCACAGGCTTTGCGTTTGGCTATATTGCAGTATTTGGTCAATGGGAGCCATCGATGCAAACGCTGTCGTTTGTATTAATAGCAGCGCCCATTGCAATTTTACTTGGCCTGATGCTGGGTGTTTGGGCATTTAGAAGTAAAACAGTGGAAACTGTTATGAATCCACTGTTGAACATCGCGCAGATCGTTCCGCACTTTTCTTACTTGATACCAGTCATGGTGTTTTTCGGTATTGGGGATCATGCCGGCGCCATTGCAACCATCATTTTTGCTACACCACCGATGGTGCGACTAACCATACTGGGATTAAAGAAAGTATCGCCAGAAGTGACTGAGGCTGGAAAAATGAGCGGCTGTACGGAATGGCAACTGTTGCGCACGGTGCTTATTCCCACGGCGAGACGCGATATTCTTTTAGGCGTTAACCAAGTCATCATGCAGTGTTTGGCGATGGTGGTTATCGCATCGCTTATTGGCGCAAAAGGTTTAGGTAATGATCTATTGATCGCGTTGAATCGTTTACGCATCGGTCTGGCGCTAGAGATCGGTGTTTGTATCGTTTTAATTGCAATCGTACTCGATAGGTTGTCGCTTGCCTGGGCCAATAAGCAAACAGATTATTTTGCCGATCAATCCTTTAAAGAAAGATACAAATACTCCATTTGGTTTTCGATTGTGGTGGCCGTTGGCATCGCCGTGGCGTGGGTCGGGTCGCTGTTTTTCAAAGAGGGTTTTAACTATCTGAATATAATTCCACACAACAAGGGAATCACAACTGAGCCGTTTTGGCAGGCCGGTGTTGATTGGTTGTGGGATACGTTTTTCTATACGCTAAAGGGATTTAATGAGTGGTTCATTGTTGACGTACTAATACCTGTAAAAAATGCGTATCTGGGTATGCCGGTTATAGCCACGTTTACGCTGGCAATGGGTATTGGTTATATTGTTGGTGGTATTCGATCTGCACTTATCGTTGGCATGTACTTATTGTTTATCGCTTTAACCGAGTGGTGGGACAGAGCGTTAATTACTGCCTACCTAATGAGTATGGCTGTGCTGATCTCAGGCTTTATCGGAATCGTCCTAGGAACCTTGTGCGCTCAGCATCCGACATCTACTCGTATATTATTAACATGGTGCGATACCTTTCAAACCTTTCCATCGTTTATCTATCTGATACCGGTAATGATGTTGTTTGGCGTTACCGATACATCAGTGCTGATCGCGATTGTGGTTTATGCAACCATTCCGGCCGCTAGATATACGGTTGTTGGTTTGCGTAGTGTGCCTGAATCCTTGCACGATGCCGGCTCCATGGCTGGGGTAAACAGGGTACAACGTTTTCTCTCAATCGAGCTGCCACTGTCTTTTCCACACATTGCACTGGGTATTAACCAAACGGTCGTATTCGCACTGTCTATGGTTATTATTGGCGCCCTGATCGGTACTGATGATCTTGGCCAACTTATATTGGGGTCCCTGTCTGATAGGCAAGGCGTTGGTAACGGTTTGGTATTGGGTTTCTGCGTTGCTTTTATCGGCTTGGCGATTGATCAAATATTGCGAACATGGGCGAATCAACGCAAAGCGGCATTAGGATTGGAATAATACTGGGAGAAGCAAGTGCGTTCTAGCGATGGAAAAACCCGTGATCTGGTCACTACTATGCCAGGTGCTGGTTGGGACTATGCTCAAGCTCGACATCCATATCACCTAATTGAACGTCCAAAGGGGCCTCACTATTGCGTTTATAACCGTCGTCACATGGCTTGCTGTTTTGATGACCATACAACGGTTGATGGTTACTGGCGTTTACGTCAGCAAGCAGCTGTTCTACACACAGGCGAACTACCGCTACAGTTTGAAGGCCCAGACGCAGAAACCTTATTAAATAAGCTTTTCACCAAAGACATCACTAAACAAAAAGTAGGGCGTTGTGCGTATGGCGTTGCCTGTTATGAAGACGGTGGCTTGTTGGTTGACGGTATTTTGTTGCGTCTTGAGCAGGATAAATTCTGGTATGCACAAGCCGATGGTGACTTCTACAGTTGGGCGCGTGCGCACGCTTCAGGCTTGGATGTAAAAATATCCGACCCGGATGTTTTTGTATCTCAAGTGCAAGGGCCCAATGCACTGAAGATACTTGCAGCGGCCAGTGACAACGGCATGCCTGATCCCTTTGGTTATTTTGCCATGGCCACCGTATCGCTCGGCGGACAAGAAGTGGTGATAACGCGAACAGGCTATACCAACGAACTGGGTTGGGAGTTTTACACTGAACCGCACCACGATGCTGATGCACTTTGGCAACATTTGCTGGCTGCTGGCAATGAATACGGCATGGAAATATTCGGTTTGGATGCAATGAACATTCGACGAATTGAAGCAGGTATTTTAAATGCCGGCTCAGATTTTAATGAAACAACAACCCCATTTGAGGTTAACTTAGGACGGTTTGTTGACCTAGACAAAGCAGATTTTATAGGCAAGGCTGCATTGGTCGCCGCATCAGCTGAAGCATCCACTAGCGCCAGACTTTTCGGCATTAAGTGCGCATCAAATGAGCCGTTAATTGGTGGAAAAATAGAGATTGATGGAACTTCGGTTGGTGTTGTAACCGCAGGTGCATTCTCGCCATACTTAGGTCATGGAATTGGCTATGCACTGATGGATACAACAGCGTATGGTTCTGGCACAGCCGTTAGGGTTGGTTGCGCGGATGGGGCCATGCACACGGCCGAACTGTGTTCACTGCCGTTTTATGATGTAGACGCGAAAATACCACGCGGGCTACTCGTTGACATACCAACGCGTACCTAACTCAGTATCTATTAGGCTCAGTAACGCTCATCGTAAAGTTCACACCGGACCAACTTCCTTTTTCCATAGGCATGAAATGGGGCACTGCGTAGTCGCCCAATTGTAGAATGATTATACTGTCTACTTAATCATGCTATTCGTGTTCAACATGTTGTCAAGCGTATCAAGTTTGTGGGGAATATATGACGAACCGGCGTGACATTATAATCGATACCGATCCAGGGCAAGACGATGCGATTGCTATCCTTCTGGCTTTGGCAAGCTCGGAGCTCAATGTGCTGGGCATATGCGCCGTGGCGGGAAATGTTCCATTACCACTGACACATAGCAATATCCGTAAGGTTTGCGAGCTAGCGCAGAAGCAACATACCAAGGTGTATGTGGGCTGCGAAAAACCGATGAAACGTAACTTGTTTACGGCTGAATATGTGCACGGAGAGACCGGCCTCAATGGCGCTCAATTGCCCGAACCTACAATGGCTTTGCAAGATCAGCACGCGGTTGATTTTATTATTGAAACCGTTTTGGCACAGCCTGACCAGTCAGTGACGCTCTGTACGCTGGGCCCGCTAACTAACATAGGGCAAGCTTTGACGAAAGCCCCGCAAATTGCACCTCGAATAAAACAGATCGTTATGATGGGCGGTGGCTTATTTGAAGGTGGCAATGTAACGCCGGCCGCTGAATTTAACGTGTACGTTGATCCAGATGCTGCCAGCATCACGTTCAATGCCGGTATTCCAATGGTCGTTATGCCATTGGATGTTACCCACAAAGCACTTACCACTTCGGCAAGAATCGAAGCCTTGCGCTCGCTTGGTACCAAGGTGGGTGTCGCTGCGGCCGAGTGGTTGGATTTTTTCGAACGCTTTGATGAAGAAAAATATGGAATTGAAGGCGGACCATTGCACGACCCAAATGTTATTGCTTATCTATTGAAGCCAGAGCTGTATAAAGGCCGACACATCAATGTAGAGATTGAAACCGACTCGCCGTTAACGGTCGGAATGACCGTCGCAGACTATTGGCATGTCACTGATAAACCGAAAAATGCAGTTTGGATAACTGATGTGAATGCCGATAGTTTCTTTGAACTCATCACCGAAAGACTTGCCGTGTTTAAGTAATCACAGCGTGTTGTCGAGTCGTTAGTCAACTGCACAAATCACATAGTGCTTTTTAATGTACTTCTCAATGTGCCAAACGGGTTGTAATCCGTTGTCCATAACAAACGCATCGCCCGCCTTGACAGTTCTACTTTGACCATCCGCCGTATCGATGCGAGCTTCGCCTTCGAGTATATGGCAAAATTCTATTTGATTGTTCATTGGACCCACAAACACGCCGGCGGTGCAATCCCACATACCAGATTTAACGCGATCATTGTCACCAAGAAAATGATTCCAAACCTGTTGCTTAGGGTTGCCTTGCTTGACATTGTTTGAGTCAAACGGTTTGTCTATTGCGTCGGTTGTTTGTTCAGAGAAGTTGATAAAGTTCATGGCACCATCATATTCTTGTTTGCTAAGTCTTAAGTATACGGAAAATCAAGCCTTGGTTTAAGTATTGCCGCCGTAACCGAAGAACTCTTAACGCTAAACCCTTAGCATGCAATTTGAAGCGGTAGCCGTATGAAACTCTTTGTGCTACCCCTTATTTGTGTTCTATCGTCGTGCAGCAGCGGCGGTTCGGATAAACAAATCAGTATTGGCGAGATCTATTGGTCGGACGGCGATCACCAATAACTACGGTCCTGATCGCTACGATAGAACTGTAGTTGATTTGAGCGCCGATGGCATTGATGTCGCGACAGCTGATGTGGAAGCGGGGCATCTACAGCCTTGGCCACACGATGCGGATGGGAAAACCTTAGTCGATAAGCCAATTTGGTGTGAGTGACTCGGGCAAATCATATACATTTAGGCCTAGAAAGGCTAAGATTTGGTCATATAGGTTTCGCAATTACACTTCTATGCCGACCGATGTTATTCAGGTTGAAATTCAACGCGGTACCGAAAAAGATTCACACGTCGAATCATTTGAAGTGCCCGCTTATGAAAATCAAACCGTACTCGACCTCGTTTCGTGGGTACAACAAAACACAGACCCTACACTGAGCTATCGGTTTGCCTGCCGAGTCGGTATGTGTGGTAGCTGTGGAATGATGGTGAATGGTGTACCACGTTGGACCTGCCGTACGCACATATCTAAAGTGTTAGTTAACAACACTGTTCTTATCTCACCCCTGCGTAATCTACCCATCATAAAAGATTTGGTTGTCGATATGGACCCGTTTTTTGATAAGTGGGTAGCCGCTGAAGGCGTGCATCATGGTGAGTTGACGCGTCATGATCCGATTGCATCTATAGATGAAACCAGTCAAGCACGAAAAGAGGCAAACGCAGGCATCGAATGTATAAATTGTTCTGTGTGTTATTCCGCTTGCGATACTGTGAAGGGCAATGATGACTATCTGGGTCCGGCTGCGCTGCAACGCGCATGGACTTTACTCAACGACGCCAAGGATGAAGGGCGTGAGGTGATACTGGATGCTGTGTCAGGACGCGGTGGTTGTCATAATTGCCATTCGATGGGTTCATGCACAAGCTATTGTCCCAATGAGTTGGATCCGATGTCAGCTATAGCCGGCTTGAAGCGCGAAACCACGAAACGTTTTTTTAAAAGGAGCCATTAGTGATAGGCATACGGCTCTATATGGCACAACGCATTACTGCATTGTTAATGGCGCCTTTGGTGTTAGGGCACTTGGCCTTAATGATTTATGCGGTACAAGACGGGCTAAGCGCTGAAGAAATTTTAAGTCGTACCCAAGGTTCTGTTGTCTGGTTTTTATTCTACGGCACTTTTGTTGTTGCGGTATCGATTCATGCAGCTATCGGTATTCGCACTGTGTTGCATGAATGGCTTGGCTTAAAAGGTTTATGGCTAATCACAGCGACGCTAGTGATCGGCTTGCTTTTATTTTTGCTAGGCGCGCGTGCCGTGTGGGCGGTAACGTTTTCATGAAGAGTTTTAACCAGGCGCGCAATCGTGCGCACCCGTTATGGCTGGCCTATATTTTACATCGTGTATCTGGACTGGCCTTAGCCGTATTTTTACCCTTACATTTTTGGGTGCTGGCAATGGCCATGACAAACCCAGATAAGCTCAACGGTTTTTTAAGTTTGACCGATTCAGTTTTAGTAAAGATCGCGGAGTTTGTATTAGTGTTTTTACTCGCCGTGCACATGTTTGGTGGCTTAAGGCTTATGGCAATGGAATGGCTGCCTTGGTCATCATCACAAAAAACCTTGGCCGCCGCATCAGCTGCCGTGTCTTTTTTAATCGCGGTTTTGTTTTTTTTACAGGCGCTCTAACTCATGAAACTTAGCAGTATAGAACGCCACGACACCGATATTTTAATTTTAGGATCAGGAGGTGCTGGCCTGTTCGCAGCCTTGCATGCAAAACAAACCGCACCGCAGAATACTAAAATCACCCTTGCTGTAAAAGGCTTAATCGGTAAGTGTGGTTGCACGCGCATGGTGCAGGGCGGTTACAACGTGGCTCTCGGTGGCGGCGATACTGTTGAGCGTCACTTTATGGATACCATCGAAGGTGGGAAATGGTTACCAAACCAAGATATGGCGTGGCGTTTGTGCGAGCAAGCCGTGGTGCGCATTCGTGAATTGGAAAATGAAATTGGCTGCTTCTTTGATCGTAATCCTGATGGTTCATTGCATCAAAAAGCCTTTGCTGGACAAACGGCTGACCGTACGGTGCATAAAGGTGATTTGACCGGCATTGAAATAATCAACCGTTTAATGGAAAAAGTACTCGCCAGTGGTGTGGAGAAATTACAAGAACATCGCGCGGTTGGACTTATTCCAACGAAAGACACCAAATCTATAGCCGGTGTTTTAATGATCGACATGCGCACCGGTGTATTTCGATTAGTGCGCGCCAAAACTGTGCTAATGGCAACTGGCGGTGGGCCGTCAATGTACAAGTATCACACGCCAAGCGGTGATAAAACTATGGATGGCTTGGCGATGGCGCTGCGAGCGGGACTACCTTTGCGCGATATGGAAATGGTGCAGTTTCATCCCACCGGTTTGCTAGCGGGTGATCATACACGTATGACTGGCACGGTATTGGAAGAAGGCTTGCGTGGGGCTGGAGGTGAGCTTATCAACCATGCCGATCAGCGCTTCATGTTCGACTACGATAAACGTGGTGAGCGTGCAACGCGAGACGTGGTTAGTCGAGGTATCTATGCCGAGATGCGAAAGAATAATAATCCGGATCAAGAAGGCGTTTTTATCTCTATGTCACATCTTGGTCCTGATTGGGTTGCACAAAAATTTAAAGGCATGGTTAAGCGATGTGCTGACAGTGGATTTGATCTGGCTGCGGGTAAGGTCGAGGTTGTGCCAACAGCACACTACTTTATGGGCGGGGTGGTTGTCGACATTGATACGCGTACGGCTATGGAAGGCTTGTATGTAGCTGGTGAAGACGCTGGTGGTGCACACGGTTCAAACCGACTTGGTGGTAACGGTGTGGCAAACTCTACTGTGTACGGCGGCATCGCCGGTGACACCATGGGCATGGATATTCAGCACATGCCAACACTGCGCGAGCCCGATGAAGATGTTTTACTGGCTGAACTGGATAGAGCGATGCATCCACTAAACGTAAAGCCTGATCTTGTGCTGCCTTTACGCCAACAACTACAAAACGTAATGTGGGATGAGGTTGGCGTTATGCGCAATGCGATTGGGATGCAACGTGGCTTAGACGGTATAGCACAAGTATCAGATGCATTAATGGATGTTGGTGTTGCCGCTGATAATCTTGCGTTTAATCTTACTTGGCATGATTGGTTAAATTTACGCTCTCTGTGTGATATTTCAGAGGTCATCACCAAAGCGGGAATTGCACGCAAGAATTCGCGTGGGGCACATTATCGTGAAGATTTTCCAGACTCAGGGCTCATGCAAGACAGTGATTTTACCGTCGCTAAGTTGAATGGGGATAAAGTCGACGTATCGCGAGAGCCTGTACAGTTTTCCATTGTTAGTCCGGGCAACACGATATTGCCAGACTCAGAGCCCGAAACCTTGGTTGCCACACCATGATAAATATCGATCTAATCGAAAGTACCGCAAATGAGTTGATGCAAAAAGCGGCCATTGAAATTCCTGAAGATTATTTAGGCGGTTTAAAGAAAGCCGCCAAAGATGAAACCAATGAATTGCCATCTTTTGTACTCAATGTGATGCTTGAAAACTATGAAGTGGCCAAAGAAGATCGCTGCGCCATGTGCGGTGATACCGGCGTGCCGCGTTGGTTTGTTAAGCTTGGCAACGAAGCCCAAGTTCAAGGTGGCATGGTCGCATTGGAAACCGCCTTACGTAAAGCTACCGCAAATGCAACCAACAGCGTACCGCTAAGACCCAATCGCGTTCATCCCTTATGGCGTACCGATCACAACAACAACGTTGGTATTGGTGCGCCCGAAATCGAATACGGTTATGAACCGGATGGGGAATGGATAGATTTGATCACCGTGCACAAAGGTGGATTGTTTGGTACCGACTACCGTATGTTATTTCCATCTGACGGTATGCAAGGTATAAAGCGTTTTTACCTCGATAGTCTTATGGCATTTGGCAAGCGTGGGTTAGCCTGTCAACCGGCCATTATCGGTATAGGGCTTGGTGGCTCAAAAGATATCTGCATGAACTTGGGAAAACGCGCATCCACGTTGCGCACCGTGGGCAGTCGGAATTCAGATGAACGTATTGCCGAGATGGAGGACGAATTTAAAGAGCTCGGAAACTCAATAGGTATGGGCGCGATGGGTTTTGTTGGTAAGAACATGGTAGTCGATTGCAATATCGAAGTCGGTTACTGCCACACAGGCGGTATGCCAATGTCTGTGCATGCATTTTGTTTGTCTTCACGACGTGCCGTGGCAAGAATTTTCCCTGATGGTCGTGTGGAACATCGTACAGACCCGGATTGGTTTACCCCTTATCAACGCCGCGAAACCGTTGAGTGGGAACCTTTGTTGGAGGCAGCGCATGAGTCTTCGTGAAATAAGGCTATCAACGACACCCAGTGATGAGGCTATAGCTGACTTACGACTGGGCGATATTGTGTACCTCGATGGCTTGATGTATACGGCGCGCGAAGGCGTGTATATGCGTGCGCTGGAAGACCAAGCCAATATCCCCATGGAGTTACCCACCCAATCAGCGGCAAACTTTCATTGTTCACCAGCAGCACGAATCAATGATGATGGCTCGTTTGATATGGGCGCTGTGACGGCGACGGCCTCGTTTCGTTTTTCTAAATGGTTGCCCGAGTGGATGGATAAAACAGGTGCCAAGTTAATCGTTGGCAAAGGCGGAATGACATCCAAAGACTACAAAGAATTCTTTGTGCCCCATGGCGCGGTGTACTTATCTACTGTGGGTTATGGAACCGGCGCTTTGTTGGGTCGTGGGATTGAGAAAGTTGAAGCTGTACACTGGAACGAAGAGCTTGGCCTGGCGCAAGCGATGTGGGTGATTAAGTGTAATAAAATGGGCCCCTTTATAGTTGCATCTGATCTGAACGGTGATTGCTTGTTCGAACGTGAGAATGCGAAAATTGCCAAGAACATTGAAAAAGCGTATGAAGGTACGAAGCCTGCGATTCTCAAACGCTATGGTGAAAGTGACGATCGTTCAGATGAGTTGATTTAGTTTCAACGATGTTCGCGGACACTCATAGTTGGTAGTGTAAATTCACTAAAATAGTTTTTGAGCTCCTTGATAAATTCGATCGTTCGATTTGGTAAGTATTTTCTATCGGCGTAAGCAAGGTACAGGTCGGAACCAATACCCAACTTCTTGCTCTGGTAATCAGGATTGAAATCATCAAGTACGGTAACCAGTTTTTTACTTTTTAAATCGTTGGCAACATCCCAGACTGATTTGAGCGCAATACCGGCGCCCTCTAATGCCCATTGTCGAACCATTGCCCCATCATCACAAGAGCGAGCAGGCTCTATAGAAATGGATCGCTCACCCTTTGCTGTATCGAAGTACCAAGTTGATCTGGGTGTTCGAACATGCACCATGGTCAAGCAAGCATGATCGGCAAGCTCATCTGGTGTTTTTGGTACACCTGCTTTGGCGAGGTATTCTGGCGATGCGCAAAGCACTCTATAACCATCGCCTAATTTGTGCGTGATCAGCTGTGTATGAGTGGGTGCACCATAGCGAACAGCTATGTCGATATTGTTTTCGGCTAAGTCGGTTATTGAATCATTAATATTTAAGAAAGGCTGGACATCAGGGTGTTTAATAACAAATTTTTCGATCAGTGGTGCGATGTGCTGCCGACCAAAATCTGAGGTGGCGGTTATGCGTAAAGGTCCACTGATTACATTTTGTGAGGTTATTAGTTTGCTCTCAACTTGATTAACTTCATCTAGCATTCTTAAGCTATCTTGATAAAATTCGCGCCCGCTATCGGTCAAGCTAATGCTTCGCGTTGTTCTAGTAAGTAGTTTGACCTGATAGTGCTCTTCCAGGTTTTTAATGCGAATAGTCACGCTCGAAGGGGTCATGCCAAGTTCTCTACCGGCAGCAGCTAATCCATCGCAGTGCACTACACGTACAAATAGTTCCATGTCTTTTAAAATATTCATATTATTAAGTGTAAGTTAATACTGTGTTGATTATATCTGTTATTGTTAAAAATATATGAATTATATAAGATCTTGGCTTGTTATTGAGCCGACTGCGATCGCCTTATATAGAGGCGGTAATGACACATTGGTGCGGAGTGAGCATGCTGATACTGAGCCGACGAATCGACGAATCCATAATCATCGCGGACGACATAAAAATCACTGTTTTGGGCATTGCTGGGAAGCAGGTGCGCTTAGGGATAGATGCACCTTCTGACATCAGCGTGCATCGTGAAGAAATCTATCTAAAGCTCGGAGAATCTGGCAAAGATAAGCCGCTGAGTTCGCGGTCTAATCCGGTAAAGCAGTGACCTCACCAATGCTTCGCTGTCGTGGTGCAACGACGACACAGTTCACATCAACAAGAATTGACAAGAGGTCGGTAAGTATAGATCTTTATGTGCGCATTGATTTCATGAGAACGCTCAAAGCGGTTGGGTGTCAATAAGCGGCTCATTGCAATGTTCTGCATGGTATCAGTCAAGAGCGGCAGATACTATAACTTCAACTTTCAAGATTTCTCGCGCAAGCTTGACTTCGCCACAGGCGCGTGAAGGCGCATGCCCTGTGGGTACCCATTCGTTCCAAATGACGTTAAATTCTGCGAAATCGCTTATATCAGATAACCATACTGTGGCCTGAAGCATTTTCTCCCGAGATGAGCCCGCTTGTTTGAGTAGTGCGTCCACCCGGCCTAAACAATCATGCGTTTGCTCAGCCAGAGATTCGCCATCGCCAACTTGGCCACTTAAATAAACGACACCATTGTGCGTTACTATTTTACTGCTACGTTCGTTCGTACCGGTTCGTTCGATAGGCATGGTGATATAAACCTGATTAGTCATTGTGAGTAGAGCAAGTTTACGCGAACTTGGAAAACTAGGCTTGGGCTTTCGAATGTTCAAAAAACCTAACAATAGCCAAGGCTAGAACCTCGCGATCAGCCTTTGTGTTTAATGATTCTCTTGCCTGATCAAGTACGCTTGTTGACAACTCCGATGCGTATTCTTCAACTAGCTCACGCATAAATTCGTGCGTCATTTCAGGATGGTATTGCGTAGTCCATATGTGATTACCTATCGCAAACGATGCAAACGGACACCCAGGCGTATCCCCCGTAGGTTTGGCAGTGGGAGGCAGGGTCGACACCTGCTCAGTATGAGCAGCGTAGAGCGATACGGAAAAAGTGTTCTTATCCCAAGGTAACGATAATTGCGTATCGACCGTACCGAATACCCAGTCATCGGGGTTCTTATCAACAACCCCGCCCAAGGCTTTCGCGATAGCTTGATGCCCAAAACAAGCTCCGTACATCGGAACTGTTTTCGCGTGCGCATCAATGATTAAATCCATCAGCCGTTCAATCCAGGGTGCAGAGTCATTCACTGACGCAGGACTTCCCGTCACGATCAATCCATCAATAGCGCTGATGTCTTCTGGGAAAATACCGTCTTTAACGCTAAACACGGAAAATTCCCAATTTGGTCGCAAAGGCGACAACAAAGCGCGAAATTTGTCACCGTCTTTGGGGTGCTGCTGCGCGAATGAAGATTCATCAGTATTAGTGACTAGAATGCCGATATGCATAGGGCTTTACTTATGCCACATGGTGGTTAAGATACAGCCAATGATGCTGCAACTGGGTAATTCTTGCAATGACGATCTGGGAGTCTGCTGATGATGGCTTTGCTGATTTAGGCAGTCACGATGCGTTTTTAACTGGTCCGCCTTTAAATACCTTTGCTCGTATGCGCGCGCAAGACCCATTGGCCTGGAGTGATTGGAACGGTGGCGAGGGCTACTGGTCGATTACTCGTCATAGTGACATATTCAAACTCAACAGCCAGACCGATTTATTGTCTTCCGCCCGCGGTATTCGCATGGAAGATCAAAGTTACGAAGAATATGTCGCTCGGCGCACATTTCAAGAAACCGATGGGCATGATCATCGTCAAGTACGCATGAAGGTGGCCAAGGCGTTTTCAGCACCGGTCATCGCAAATTTTGAAAATCAAATTAAACAGCTCTGCAGCGATATTCTTGATCAAGCTTTGCCCTTACAAACCTTTGACGCAACAAAACTCATTGCGCGTGAATTGCCAATGCGAATGCTTGGGCAAATATTAGGTGCACCTGAAAAAGACTTGCCCTGGCTGGTTGAAAAAGGCGATGCATTGATCGCCAATACCGATCCCGATTTTACTGACCATGTGCTAGATAAAATGAAAACCGATGAATATCGGATGATGCCGTTTAATTCACCGGCCGGTGCCGAACTTTATGATTATGCAAGAGAGCTGATGCATGAGAAGGCAAAAGCCGGGGATACCGATGGTGTGTTGCATTTAATTTTACAACCGGACGAAAATGGCGAGAGTATGCCTGAACAAGAGTTTCGAAACTTCTTTTGTTTGCTGGTGGCTGCGGGTAACGATACGACGCGTTATTCAATTGCTGCAGGTATTATGGCTATGTGCAGGCAATCGCAATTGCTGCAGCAAATGCAACAAGACGCGAATGTTTGGAATACCGCGCCAGACGAAATTATACGCTGGGCTTGTCCCACCAACTACTTTCGCAGAACGGCAATGAAAGATTTTGAAATGCACGGTAAGAAAGTACGTGAAGGGGATAAGGTTTTGTACTGGTTTTTCTCCGGTAATAGAGATGAGAATGCGTTTGAAAATCCCGCACAGTTAAATTTGCACAGAAAGCCCAATCGGCATTTATCATTCGGCCAAGGTGGTCCGCATTTGTGTTTGGGTATGCATTTGGCGCGATTGGAAGTCAGAGTTTTGTTTCAAGAGCTCAGTGCTCGAATTAATTCAATAGAACTAGCAGGTGAACATCGCTTTTTACGATCAAACTTTATCAGTGGGATAAAGCAATTGCCGGTTAGCGTCACATTAAAATAGGGCATTACTGCCAGTAGGAGATAACAATGAAAGATCGTCTGAGACCGATGTTTTGCGACCACATGTCAATCATGCGCGGCAAAATATTACCCGAGAGCAAAATTGGCGATGGCTCTACGCGATTTGCGCAACCGGTTTACTCGGTGCACTACGATAAAGATCTGATCATTGATGCGCCCGGCACAAAGTGTCTTGAAGGTTTGCCAGATGTAGAGCTGCACTGGCGTGCGACAGATATTCGTGATGGCTGGCAAAACAATACTAAGGTTGTGATTGGCGACTTGCTTGAACAAGATGGTACGCCTATGCCGTTAGATGGTCGTTACGTTTTAAAGCAAGCCGTCGATGCTTGGCAAGCAAAAGGGCTTACGCCTAAAATCGGTATCGAGCTTGAGTGTTTTGCGTTCGTACAAAATGAAGACGGTAAAGTTATACCCTACGACACGCCAGGCGCTGTCGTATATGGCATTGGTCCGTTCAATGATCCCGTTGGTTTCACCGAAGCTATTTGGGAAACAGCCGAACACATGGGATTTAGTTTAGACCTCATGACCAGTGAATACGATTCACCGCAATTTGAATTTACCTTGAGTTTTGATGATGCGGTCAAGGCGGTTGACGACATAGTCTTGTTTCGACAAATGGCAAGAGAGGTTGCGTTCGAGTACGGCATTATCCTGACCTTCGGACCTAAACCCATTCCCGATGCAGGCGGCAACGGTATGCACATCAATTTAAGCTTCGTTGATGATAAAGGTAACAACGCTATCGCCAATGGAGAAACCGGTGATATCAATAACATGAATGATTTGGCCAAAGGCTGTGTGGCAGGTTGGATGAAGCATCATAAGGCCATGGCTGCGCTTATCGCACCAACAACCCCATCTTATGCGCGCCTAGAACCTGCAACCATGTCAGGTTACTGGTGTAACTGGGGTGGCGATCATCGTGGTGTGACCACGCGCGTATCAGGACAAGGTGGTGCAAAAGCCCGGCTCGAACACCGTATGGCGGATGCCAGCGCCAACCCCTATGCAGCCGTTGCAACTGTACTAAGAGCAGCGCAATTAGGCGTGGAAGGAAACTACGATTTACCGCCTGCGGAAACCGGCGACAGTTTTATGGTTAACGATGCAACGGTAGGCGTTGCTGAGAACCTCTCTGCGGCTTTAGATGACTTGGCGGCTGATAAGTCCTTGTGCGAATCCGTGGGCCAGTTGTTTTGCGACCACCATATTCACATGAAGCGTTCTGAAGTTGAGAAAACCGCTGAGCTCGAAGGCGATGCCTTGCGTGATTTTTATATTTGGTTTGTGTAAAAATGTAGTTGGTGCTGCCTGATCATTGGCAGCGCTTACGTTCATGCCATAACCAGGTAACTATCGTATTCAAAAGCGCTGATGTGGCGGTCGAATTCAAGCTGTTCCTCACGTTTGATTGCAGTAAACGCATGTCGAAAAGGCTCGCCAAGATAATCTTTAATAAATTCAGATTGTTCGAACAAGGTAACCGCGTCTTGCCACGTGCGTGGCAGGGTAGGCGTTACGTTTTCACTCGTGTGAGTTGTAGGTTCGCCGGGCGTTAACTTATTATTTATCCCATGCAGCATACCCGCGAGCACCACCGCTTGGAGTAAATATGGATTGACATCGGCACCTGCCACACGATGTTCAATGCGGCGTGCTTTGTGATCACCAGTGGGGATGCGCATGGCAACGTAACGATTCTCGTATCCCCACGTAGGTGTAACTGGTGCATGCCCACCAGCGATAAAGCGGCGGTAGGAATTTCTATGTGGGGCGAACACCAACATACTATCTGCCAAGCTTGTTGCTAAGCCTGCAATGGCATGGAGCAATTCGGGTGTGCCATGCTCGGTACCATCGTCAAATATATTCTTACCGTCGCTGTTTAATATGCTGGTGTGAAGGTGTAATCCGTTGCCATCTAATTCAGTGAACGGTTTTGCCATGAAAGACGCAATGTATCCATGCTTTTGTGCAACACCCTTGATAACGCGTTTTATAAGTTGGGTGTTATCGGCCACTTGTACTGGGTCATCCAGGTGCATGAGATTAGCTTCGTATTGACTTGGCCCTAATTCTTTTATGATGCCATCCAGTGGCAGTTGCATGGCTTTGGCCGTTTCACGAATCTCATACAACAGCGGTGCCTGTTCTTGCATAGCATCAATCGCAAACAGTTGGCCGCCGGTATGTGTGTGGCCATTGCTCCGAGATGCTGGTATGACTGGCGCGCCTTTTTCATCTAAATTTTCAGCGAACAAATGAAACTCAAGTTCAGGCGCGCTTACAGGTCGTAGCCCGAGCGCCTGATATTGAGCGAACACATTTTTTAATATCACGCGCGGGTCATAAGCCCAAGGATTGTTGTTGGTATCG
Source organism: uncultured Granulosicoccaceae bacterium (assembly GCA_938035945.1). Classification (GTDB taxonomy): domain Bacteria; phylum Pseudomonadota; class Gammaproteobacteria; order Granulosicoccales; family Granulosicoccaceae; genus Granulosicoccus. The sequence continues at coordinate 17,009 of CALHOU010000084.1, read as the reverse complement.
TGTAGTTGCAATAACAACTGAGCCGTAGGGCGCTTAAGCCAAGGTAGGCGATGTAAGCTACCAACAATGGGTTCACACAGTCCGTCGCCATCGTTTGTCTTTGCGCAAAGTTCGGCGACATCTCTACCCCATATATCGGGCGTTACGGATGTCAAAGGCATTTTAAATTCGCCGCCGTTTAGTAACTTTTCAAGACCAGCCGGTTGCAACCACTTTCCTCGCAGCACACCGTTCATATCCGTGACCATAACCTCAATGGTTTCGATGTCTGAATTCTGTTGCAGAAAAGCTTGAACCAATGCCAAGTCGTCAGGTTGATTAGTGCTCATGTGCACTACTATACACCTGATATTGCGCTCATATATTCCACACAGGCGACACTGAGTAGTTGTACGTTCTTCGGCCTTATTTGCGTATGCGCTTTTTTGCTAGTATTGGCCCATTAGCACAATGTTTAGAGACTCAGGTCATGCGCAAAGATGTCGGATGGAATGCAACGGTACCACCCAATGGTTTTATCAACAGACCTTCTTCAACGGCGAACAACGATAACCCTGATGGCCTGTCCACAAATATGGGCGAAATAGAAATTGAAACTACACCTGAGCATTTAAATTTGGTCGCAGGCGATCCCGCTTGCGCCGAATGGACACGTAGGCATGATGATCCAGGTGTGTCTGCATTGCGAGAGCACTTACGCGCGAATAATGGTATTCGAGGACTGGAACTGGTTTCACCAGATGATCCGCAACGTGCCGCTGAACTTTTTCATCGCGATGGATTTGTGGCTATTAAAGATGCGCTAAATCAGGATTTACTTGATCGCCTTCGTGTAGCGGCCGATACGGCTATTGAGCAATTAATGGCTGACGACCCTGACTGCTCCGCCGGTGGTGGTGCAGGTGGTTTGCCACACCGTTATTCATTTGGTGGAGGTTCTGCATCGCGGCATATGCTTCACGTGCGCGAATGGTGCGAGTTGATCGACATGCCAACAACCACGCCTGCGCTTAACGCGATATTCGGTTCGCCAGATTATGTTGTTGGAGGAGCGGGTGGGGATATCGCCATGCCCGGTGCTATTGAATACCAGGGTTTGCATTCGGACAACATGTGGTCAGAGCTTCCCGACCCAACCGGTGCCGTCACCATGCGTGATGTGCCAGTGCCTGTGCTAACGATAAATTTTCCATTGATAGATTTAACCTTTGAAAACGGCCCAATCCGGCAAATACCGGCAACACAACGATCCCGTGCCCCAATTCCAAGCTTAGCCAACGAACCTGAATGGATGAAGTTGTCTACTGTGTGCCCAGCGCCTGCAGGCACCGCCATCTTTCGAGACATACGTGCATGGCACGGTGGTACGCCAAACTTATCGCGTGATGTTCGGGCCATGCCAAACGTTGAGTACTATGCGCCTTGGTTTAGAAGTGAGGGCATAATGCGTTGTATGCCATACGAACAGTGGGAACAGTTATCCGATCATGCGCAGCGCATCTCGCGTATGGTTGTCTGCGATAAAGGCGAGCAAGTGATTGGTGCCGGGTACATGGACCCGCGTCGCAAAAAGCGTGAAGCCTATAAGCAACAACAGCTTGATGCTTTGGGTGAGAAGTCGGCCAAAGCATATCTTGCGCGACTATAGATTCACTTAAGAAAAACATTGCCTTGTCAAACTGCGAAAATTCAACCAAGCAGTAATCATCGGAAAAATTTGAGTATATGAGTAATAAGGTAAAGTCTCACGCCCGCGTTGTCGTGATTGGCGGCGGAATAGCAGGGTGCTCTACTCTATATCATCTTACCCAGGAAGGTTGGACTGATGTCGCCCTGGTTGAGCGTGATGAATTGACTTCGGGCTCTACGTGGCATGCCGCTGCGCAAGTTACGCAGTTTGGTGGTAACCAAACCATGCTCGGTTTAAAGCGACACAGTATCGACCTGTACCAGAAGCTCGCCTCCGATCCCGATCATCCTTTTTCGTATCACATCACCGGTGGCATGCGCACCGCTTACACACAAGATCATCTGGACACTTATCACTATCACGTTGGTATGGCGCGAGGAATGGGGATAGACATGGAAGTGATCGATGCGCAAGAGACGTGTCGCCGTCATCCGCTACTCACACCTGATCACTTATTAGGTGCATGGTGGGACCCACTGGATGGTTACATCGACCCTGCTGGTATAACGCAAGCACTGGCACGCAAAGCACGTGAGGCCGGTGCGCAAGTCTATCGATTCAATCCGGTTGAAAATATTACACGCAGCGCATCGGGTGAATTTATCGTACACACAAAGAACGGCGACATTACCTGTGAAAAGGTGGTAAATGCCAGCGGCTATCGGGTTAATGAAGTGGGCAACATGTTGGGTGTAGAACATCCGGTTACCTCGATGGAGCACATGTACTTTTTAACCGATAGCATGCCTGAGATTGAAGTGCTCGATTATCAAGTGCCAGTTATCCGCGACCCATACAACGATTTTTATAGCCGACAAGAGAAAAAGGGTTTACTCGTTGGCGTCTATGAGCAGGGTTGTAAAACATTTGGAATGGATGGTATCGATCCTGAATTTACCCAAGCGCTGTGTCCATCTGACTTAGATCGTTGTCTGGATAACATGGAAGGTATTTTTAAACGCATGCCGGCCTTAGAGAATGCAGGGATACACACAGTGGTTAATGGCCCAATCACCTATACGATTGACGGCTTGCCATTGGTTGGTCAAATTCCTGGGGTAGAAAACGCTTATTGCATCATTGGCCTGCGTGCGGGTATCGGTGAAGGCGGTGGTCATGGAAAGTTGCTAGCCGAGCAAATTGTTTATGGTGAATGTGAATGGGACGCTTGGTGTTTGGACCCACGCCGATTTACCCAATATGCGAATACCGAACACACGTGTTTAAAAGCGATTGAGGACTATCAAAACGAATTTCACTATCACATGCCACACGAGCATCGTCCGGCCTCACGTTTGGCACGCACCACGCCACTCTATGCTGTGCTGGATAGTCTGGGCGCTGTATGGGGCACGGTCAATGGTTGGGAGCGGGCACTGTTTTTTAAACCTGAAGATCAACCTGACTTTGAAGACCAACACAGTTATCGCTTCACACCAACAAAGGCTGTGGTCGCGGCAGAAATAAAGGCGCTAACTAAACACGTCGGCGTTATGGAAGTGTCCGGGTTTAACCGCTATGAGATCGCTGGTGAGGGTGCTACAGAGTTTCTTGATCACCTTGTGTGTGGAAAATTACCATCAAAGGTTGGCAAAGTCAGTTTGTGTTATCTACTGAACGACCATGGTCATGTATTGGGTGAGGCAACCATTGCGAAATTGGGTGATGAGCAGTACTGGTATGGCTCGGCCGCCGCCGCTGAATGGCATGATCGCGATTGGTTGAATCGCACCAAGCCGCAAAGCGTGACGCTTACTGAAATGACTTCCAGCCATACTATATTAGTACTGGCAGGGCCTCAGTCCCGACAACTCTTACAAAGCCTCTCGCCACGTGGGGATTGGTCAAAGGCTGCTTTCCCGTGGATGAGTGTGCGACAGATAAACTTGGCGCACGCCAGTGTTACTGCCATGAGCGTTAGCTTCTCAGGTGAACTGGCCTATGAGTTGCACATTCCTAACGAGCAACTGTATTTGGTTTGGACATTAATTAGCGATGCGGGTAAAGCATTTAATCTGTCACGCTTCGGGCTCTACGCAACCGAATCTATGCGGATGGAAAAAGGCTATCGGCACTGGAAAGCCGATTTGATCTATGAGCGTAATCCGATTGAATCAACGCTCGATCGATTTGTGGATTTGAACAAGGCTGATTTTATTGGTAAAGCGGCTTTGATAAAAGAAATTGAACAAGGCTCGAAAAAACTGTTTGTAACCATGACGATCGATTGCGATGTGTGTTCCGCGCATGCAGGAGACTCAGTTTATTCTGGCGATGACTTAATTGGCACCGTTACATCTGGTGGATATGGGCATCGTGTGAATAAAAATATTGCCTACGCATTTGTGATTCCCGAGCATGCCACTGCGGGCGCTAAACTATCGGTGGAAATGTTAGGTGAGCGATACACAGCATCCGTTAGCGAAGCTTGTTTGTATGACCCTGCCAATGAATTGGTCAGGAGCTGATACACGTGACCACTAAACCACGTCGACGCGGCAAACTGTCCGCACGCGAAGCCATGCATGCGAAACGTGCAAAAGCTCCTGAGATTAACCCATGCCCACCTGGGGCTGTCGGTGGGCAGTACAAACCATTAAGCGACAACGATATTCAACAAATTTATCGTAATGCACTACGAATTTTGTCCGATATCGGTATGGGAGAAGCCCCTCCGGCGCTAGTTGAGCAGGCAGTAAGTAAAGGGGCAACCGTTAACAAAGCGGGTCGGCTTTGTTATTCAGCCGATATGGTCGAAAGTGTAATTGCCGGTGCGTGTAAGAGTTTGCCGATGTATGGTCGCGATGCAAAACATGATTTCGAAGTCGGTGGTAACAAAGTTTTCTACGGCACTGGTGGGGCTGCCGTACAAACATTGGATTTGGATACCCACACGTATCGTGCTGCAACCTTACGCGATCTATACGACTTTACTCGTATGGCCGATTACCTGGCTAATGTGAGTTGGTTTACACGCTGTTGCGTTGCCACAGACGTGGCCGAGATCGTGGACCTTGATATTAATACTGCCTATGCACTACTCAAAGGCACCACAAAACCGGTCGGTACGAGTTTTACGATTGCCGAAACGGTTGACCCTATCGTCGATATGTTTGATACCGCGCTCGGTGGCGCAGGAAAATTCAGCCAACGTCCATTTTGCAAAGCGCACATCAGTCCGGTTATCTCGCCATTGCGTTATGGTGAAGACGCATTTGAAGTTACGCTGGCCTGTATGCGCCATCGCATGCCATTGAATAACATCATCGCAGCACAATCGGGAGCCACCGCGCCGGCAACCATCGCTGGCATGTTGTCATCAACCTTGGCCGAAACTTTAGCTGCGTTAATGATGGTGAATGTTTACGAACCAGGTTACCCAATGATTTTTTCAAATTGGCCATTCGTTATTGATCTACGTACCGGATCGTTTTGTGGCAGTGGTGGTGAAATTACATTGTTAAACGCGGCGTCCGCTCAGTTGTCGAACTGGTTAGGACTACCGTCCGGTGCTGCATCGAGCATGAGCGATGCAAAGGCGGTTGATGCACAAATGGGCTTGGAAAAAGCTATGTCGTCGTTGGGTGTAGGCCTTGCCGGGAGTAATATGATTTACGAATCCTCTGGCATGATGGCAAGTTTATTGGGCGTTTCTTTCGAAGCTATGGTGATCGACGATGAAATGCTATCGCAAGTTTATCGTGTGCTACGCGGTATAGAGGTCAATGAAGAAACCCTTGGTTATGAGGCAATTGAACAAGCGGTTTATGGTGAAGGGCATTTTCTAGGAGCACAACACACCATGGCTGCGATGCAACGCGATTACTTTTGGCCAAGCACGCTCACCGATCGCGCTCAACCACCGGTTTGGGAAGAAGGTGGTGCGGAGGATATGTGGCAGCGCGCAAGTGTTAAGGCACGCAACATATTAGATACGCACAAGCCTGACTATTTAAGTGACGCTGCGGACAGTAAAATTCGTGCAAGTCACAACATATTGTTAGATCAGTGATTCTTATCTGTACCTTCTTGTTGGGCGAAAAAAGACGTAGCATTTGGTACGGCAGGTAACTCCATATCATAGGGTGTGCATCGAACTCGCCCAGAGGCTTTGCCACGAACCAACTCATGGCTTAATGTGCTGGGTAAGTGGTTTTGGCTAAGCTCAATCGCGTCTTCGGCGTAGTAAGTGCTGATATATAAGGTCCGTGGTTTGTCAGACAAATTCGGTGCAGAACCATGCAATAGGTTTACGTGCATCAAGCACACAGCGCCTGCAGGTCCGGTACATTTACGCACGTGTTCTTTGTGTGGTTCTATAACACTATCTGCAACTGCTCCAGTAAATACACCATCATGCCAATGCGAATACAGCGGACCCTTGTGCGAGCCGGTTAATACTTCGAGTGGACCGTTTTCCAGCGTGACTTCATCAACAAACAATAGGCATGTGATCATGTCGTTGTTTGTCATCGGTTGAAATGAAAAATCTTGATGCCACTTTACTTGTGTGGCTGTGCCCGGTAATTTTGAATTCACTTTGCCGTGATGAAACCTCAAGTTGGGTCCGATAAGATCCATGCAGAAATCAACGGTGTTAGCGTTACGCATGACGTATGCATATTCTGGCGACACTTCTTCGGGTGACTGTACGCGGCGCAATGCTGGTTTTTCGGCGCTGTGGCCAGGTTGTAAGTCGAAACGTGCACGTCCATCTAAAGTTTCGCCGTAGTCTTCACTGTGTGCACGACTGGTTTCAACCCACTGTGCGAACACGGTTTTGAGTTTTGCTAAATCTTCAGGCTCAACCGCGTTTTCTATCACCAGTACGCCGTCGTGCCAGAACTGGTCCATTTGCTTTTGCGTTAGCTTATTCATACGAGTGCATCTGTTGCATAAGTGCTTGTATACCAGTAATAATGCTGCAAAATCAACTGAGAACTATAAATCCAATGCAGCTAGTAGCACCGCAACGCGGATTCGATAACAACGAGTTCGTCACTCGCACCAAAAACGCTCAATTAAAAATGGCTGAGCAGGGGCTTGATGGTCTGTTGCTTATGAGCGAACCTGACGTTAGATACTTTACGGGTTTTCATACTTTATTTTGGCAAAGCCCGACACGACCCTGGTTTGTATTTGTTCCGCTCGATGGTAAACCCATTGCAGTGATACCCGAAATCGGTGCACAGCTTATGCGCACGTGTTGGATAGACGACATTCGCACATGGAGTGCACCAGCCCCCGAAGATGACGGCATTAGTTTATTGGTTGATTTGTTATCGCCACTTGCCAAACGTTGCGCAAAGCTTGGCGTCATGAAAGGACACGAAACCTTATTGCGAATGCCCTTGGGTGATTGGGAGCGTTTGCAGCTCGCGCTAACAGGCATTCAAATTGAAGATGCGACTGGATTGGTGCAGGGTTTGCGCATGGTGAAATCCACGGCCGAAATTGAGAAACATCAGTTTATATGTTCGGTCGGTTCCGCTACATTTGCCAAGGTACCTGAGTTTGTACATGAAGGAATGCCGTTGGAAGATGTGTTCAGAGAGTTTCGACGAACCGCCTTAGCACAAGGTGCAGACGATGCACCGTATCTTGTCGGTGCCGCTGATCAGGGTGGATATGCCGATGTTATCTCACCTCCATCTCGAAAACCTTTGCAACACGGCGATGTATTGATGATGGATACGGGTTGCACGTGGGATGGTTATTTCTGCGACTTTGATCGAAATTGGGCAATAGGTTCTGTCACCGATGAAGCCAAACGCGCTTACGATGTTTTATGGCGAGCCACTCAAGCGGGTATTGAAGCGGCAAAGCCAGGAAACACGTGTGCAGATCTTTTTAACGCCATGGCCGCAGTCATTGCAGAATTAGATGATAGTGGTGGCGATATAGGTCGACTTGGACATGGCCTGGGTATGCAACTTACCGAGCAACCCTCGCATGCGGCCTTTGATAAAACTGTTTTACAGCAGAATATGGTTTTAACCATTGAACCATCGCTATCGTATGGCAACGGTTTAATGATGGTGCACGAAGAAAATATTGTCGTTGGTGAAAATTCAGCAAAGGTGTTGACTACGCGTGCACCGGCAGAGCTGGTGCCTATTTAACTTTTTGTAAAGTAAACATGCCATTGATGATAGCCACACCTATGGTGCCTAGCAAAAGCGCGACTAAGTTAAAACCGGTTGGCACTTCACCCAGCCAAATCCACGCAAAGAACGACGCGAGCATGGGAATCAGAATGCTAAAGCTTGCCGCCCGCGCCGGCCCCAGTCGTCCAATCGCTACCGTGTATACAATGACAGCAACAAAGCCAGACAGAAAGCCTTGAGCGAATGCATTGAAGATGAGTTGCTCCTTTGTTAGCGGTAGTAAGGCACCACCAAGTGCCAGCTTTATTATCATGATTACTATCGTTGATACCGTACATACCCAAGCCGCTGCTTCCGCAGCACTTAGCCCAGTGTGCCGAAAAGCCACAACATAGCAAGCCCAACCGGCAGCGGCTAAAAACATTAAGCCAATGCTCAACAAGGATGCACCACCACCAAGAAACGCATTCAGGATAACCAGTGTTGCAGCGACTGAAATAGTGGTGTAGCCGATCACTTGAGATTTCGTCAAGCGCTGTTTAAAGAAAACGATTTCTGCTATAACTGCAAACAATGGCATGGTGCACGGCACGATGGTGGCAAAGTACACAACGCTACTCTCTTTTAGTGATGCCGTGACCAGCCAAAGAAACGGTGCGCCCCAACCCAACATCGCAACGATTGACCATAAGGGTGCTAATTTAAGTTTGTGCCAAGTGCGCAGCCATACCGGGATAAGCAGCAAGGCCGGAATAGCGTAGCGCATCAGCGCTACGTCCAACGGTGCTATACCTTCTTGAGCGGCGACGCGAGTCGCCGACATCCACCAAGCCCAAATCGCAACAGCTGCTAAGGCGCAACCCAGTGCAAGCCAATCCCGCTTGGCAGCGCTATTCATAGTAATGGTGAGTGGGCGCTGTCAATGCTGTACCTTGGGGTTCACTTAAGATTGCCCTAGCACCTCATGGATAGCGTCAGTAGTGGCTGCCACGATTATGTCGGCCTCTTTTTCGCTTAGCGTGAGTGGTGGGGCGAAGCCAAGAATATCGCCCTGTGGCATGGCGCGTGCGATCACATCTCGTTTGAGCAAAGCGGCGATGACGCTAGGTCCGATTTTTTTCGCTGCGTCAAAAAATACAGGAGCTTCCTTTTGCTCAACCAGTTCAATCGCACATAACATACCTTCGCCTCGAACTTCCCCAACATGAGGATGATCAGCCAAGGCGGTGTGCATGGCCTGGTTAAAATAAGCGCCGACCGTTTTTGCGTTGTTCACTAAATCCAGCTTATCGATCAATGCCAGATTGGCAACGCCAGCAGCTGCACATATCGGATGGGCTGAATAAGTCCACCCATGTCCGATGGGTCCGTTTTCATCGGTGCCAGTTTCTAATACTTTCCACACCTTTGTCGAAACGATCGAGCCTGAAAGCGGTGCGTATGCTGAGGTTAAACCTTTAGCGATGGTGATGATGTCTGGCGTAATGCCATAGTGTGTAGAGCCAAACATACTGCCCAGACGGCCGAAGCCTGTGACTACCTCGTCAGCAATAAATAAAATATCGTACTTGTTCAGTACGGCTTGTATTGTTGGCCAGTATCCCTTAGGTGGCGGTACCAAGCCGCCGGTTCCCAATACCGGTTCTCCGATAAAAGCTGCGACCGTATCAGGACCTTCTTCAAGAATCATGGCTTCAAGCTTGTCGGCGCAATCCTTAGAAAACGCCTCTTCGCTCAAGTCTCGATTTGTGCGTCTGTAGTAGTAGGGGGCTTCTGTATGTAAAACGTTTGCCAGCGGAAGATCAAACTTGTTATGGAACAATTCTAAGCCGGTAAGCGAGCCTGTCATCAAACCCGAACCATGGTAACCGCGCCAACGCGATATGATTTTCTTCTTCTGGGTACGGCCAAGAATATTGTTGTAGTACCAAACCAATTTGATATTGGTTTCGTTAGCATCTGAACCAGACAAGCCAAAGTACACACGGCTCATGTTTTCAGGCGCACGATCAATAATCATCTTCGCCAAGGTGATTGAGCTCTCGGTACCATGGCCAACATAGGAATGGTAGTAGCTAAGCTCTTTTGCTTGTGCAGCGATCGCATCTGATATGTCTTGCTGGCCGTAACCTACATTCACGCAATACAAGCCGGCGAATGCATCAAGCAGTGTGTTGTCGTCCCGATCTTTTATATAGACGCCTTTTCCGCCAGTAATGATTCGATTCGGCAGTTCGCCGCGCGCAAACTGCGCCAAGTGTGTAGATGGATGAAAGAAATGATCTTGATCCCACTGGCTGAGTTGGTCGTTTTTGAGCATGGCAAGGATATTTGGTTGTCAGCGTAAGCTATTAGTTGCGACACAATGGCCGCATCGGCAGGGTTTGTCAATTGTGTTTTGAGTGAATGAACAACCAAGAACTGTGCTCGGTTTATCGTTTTTTTATTTACCCAAATTGGCTAAGGAATGCTGTTTTCAAGGTTACCGTATGAACCGCTCCCCATAAATATAAGCCCACCGAATGTAAAACAATAAGACGTGCACAAGCCTTTCACAATCCGCTTGTCGACTCGGTTTAGCTGGGAGAGAATAGCTACCAAATAATAATAACAGTGGATAGGAAGAGCCATGAAAAAAGTAAAGCAAGGTTTGCTAAAGCAGGCCGTTATTGTATTGGGGTTACTTACAGTCGCAGGTCAAGCCTCGGCACAGAACTGGCAAAACCGAGCCAGCATGAACGAAGCCCGGGTAGAGGCTACTACGGTTGAGTACCGTGGCGACATTTACGTTTTTAATGGATTCAAGGCAGGGCTGCAGCTCGCCAACTCGGTTGAAAAGTATGATGCCGGCACCAAACAGTGGAGCACCATTGCTAGTACCACAACGATGAACGATACCGCGGTAACTCACAATGGTGTTGTTAGAGTTGGCGCCGATGTCTGGATTATCGGTGGTCGTGTTGGTAGCCACCCCGGTCGTGTAACTGATCGTGTCTGGATTTTCAATTTAAATACGCGTAAGTGGCGTCCTGGTCCTGACTTGCCGATTCCGGGTGCTGCAGGTGGTGCTGCTTTAGTGAATAATAAAATTCATTGGTTTGGTGGTATTGATCGCGATGCGAATTGCGATGTGGATACTCATGTTGTTTATGACTTAGATCAGCCAGGGCAGGGGTGGAAAAACAACAATGCAAGCTTGCCAGTTCCTCGCAATCATTTTTCGACAGCCGTTGTGGACGGTATCATCTATGCGATGGGCGGTCAGTTTGGTCACGATGCCTGCCCTGGAAAAAATACCGACGACACACCTTTGGTTCATGCGTTTAACCCACAAACCAATCAGTGGTCGCAAAAGGCTGACATGCCGAACAAGAATTCGCATTCAGAACCTGGTACCTTTGTTTACAAGGGCGACATCTATACAACGGGTGGTGAAAACGCCTTGAATAAAGTCTGGAAATACAACCCACGAACCAACAAGTGGAGTGAATTTAGAACCTTGCCGGAAGGATTAGTCGCGCCAATAGCCCGTATCATCGATGGTGATTTGATTGTTGCCGGTGGTGGTGCACCTCGGGCAGCGCTTGCGGTAAACACGGTTCGTTCGCTACGGGTAGATAACAATCCTCCCAATCCGCAACCTGAGCCGCAGCCAGAACCGCAACCCGAACCCGAACCACCAACACCGGGATCGAATACACCGCAAGGTGCAACGCTTATTTCAATGGAAGCAGAATACTATGATGTGATTAGTAACACGTCTACGCACCAATGGGTGCCAGCGGTTATTGGTAACTCTAGTAACGATGATGCCATGATTACTACACCTGATGAAGGTCAGTTGGCTGCAACGAGCGACAACACGCCAATGCTAAGTTACATGGTGAACTTTAACTACTCGGGTAAACACTATGTCTGGATTCGGGGCTTGGGTGACACAGCGGATAATGGTGTTGGCAATAGCGATAGTATCCAGGTTGGCTTGAACGGTGAAGTTAGCACTGATGCCTATCGAATCGATACATTCCCGAATGAGTGGACATGGTCCCGTCATACGCCAAGTAGTCCAGCGGCCTCTTTGAACGTCGTTAACGCTGGTGTGAATATCGTTAACTTGTGGATGCGAGAAGACGGACTGGCAATTGATAAATTCGTTATTACCAGTGATCCTAACTTTGTGCCCACAGGCTTTGGACCGGAATTAACTGATGGGTCTAGCGACTATGTCGCGCCTGCTGCTGATGAAGGTGATCAGAACAATGAAGAACCCCTTGACCTTGAGCAACCCGTTCAAGTTGACCCGCCTGTAGATACCGTTGAGTCGGTAGATTCAGATGTAGTGAACGACGATCCTATGGATACTGGTTCAACCAATGATGTGCCCGCTATTGTGGACACATCTGATACCAGTAATGACGTGCCTGCTACTAACGACGTGCCAGACACCAACGAAGCGATTAGTGATATTCCAGTCGCAACTAGCTCAGGAAACGGATTGTTCGGTGGTAGTGCATCTCTGGCAACCTTGGCCGCTTTATTTGCGCTTTGTTTAATGAGAGTAGGCCGAGCTCGAACTGCTTAAGTTTTAATGCGGCAATCAAGGTCCGCTGCACATTTTAGATAGCGCATTAGATATCGCACTAAAATGGCAGCGAGTTTTTTACTTACTGCTGGGTCACTGAGCGCACGGCAGTATAGGTTCCAGTAGCAACTTTGATAGAGCCATCTACCCTCGATACTCTGGCTATCGTTTTCTCTAATGTGTCGTACTTTGCAATAGATGTCAGTTCATCGGATGCATCGACTACGACCATTATGCTCAGTTCATCAACTGGATTGTTTGTGTGATGATCCTCTGTAACAAAGTGTGTTGGTGGTGTAAATGACTTAACTCACACCAATTCTTGACACAGTAAAGAATTGGTCTTAGTATGCAACTGTGAGCAAATCGACAATCGAACAAGAACCGGCCGATGTGTCGGCAGCCCTTCGTGCTGCTGGCCTGCAAGTCACTGCGCAGCGACTGGCCGTGTATCAGGCTGTACAGTCATCGCCGCACGCCTTGGCCGATGAGATTTGTCACGCTGTTCGATCTGAGCTCGGGGTCATCTCAAGGCAAGCGGTTTACGATGCCTTGAATGCGATGACTGAGCATCGTATTCTGCGCCGTATTCAGCCAGCCGGTTCTGCCGCTCGTTATGAGCATCGCGTTGATAATCACCATCATCTGGCTTGTCGCCAGTGTGAAAATCTTATTGATATCGATTGTGCAGTGGGTGAAGCACCGTGTTTGGTTGCGGAACACAATCATGGTTATCAGATCGACGAAGCAGAAGTGACTTATTGGGGTATTTGTCCTGACTGCCAAAAAACACAGCCCAACTAAAGTTTAAGTTTTACTTTCAAAACAACTCAACGTTAACAAGCGACTAAATTAGGAGAATCGTATGGACGGTGAAATCGGAGGCGGATGTCCTTTCGCCCACGGTGGTAACACATCTACAGAAAAACCAGTCACCAAATGGTGGCCAAAAGCGCTGAACCTAGACATCCTGGCTCAACATGGCGCCCGCACTAACCCGATGGATGAAGACTACGATCATCGTGCAGCGGCAAAAGCGCTTGACCACAATGCGGTTAAAGCCGACGTTAAAGCACTGCTAACTGAAAGCCAGGATTGGTGGCCAGCAGATTGGGGCCACTACGGTGGTTTAATGATTCGTCTTGCATGGCACTCGGCCGGTTCTTATCGCATGGGTGACGGTCGCGGTGGTGCAGGTTCAGGCAACATCCGATTTGCACCATTAAATTCTTGGCCTGATAACGCAAGCCTGGATAAAGCGCGTCGCATTTTATGGCCTGTGAAAAAGAAGTACGGCAATGCGCTGTCATGGGCTGACTTAATCATCCTAGCTGGCAACATGGCTTATGAATCGATGGGCTTGAAAACCTTTGGTTTCGGTTTTGGTCGCGCAGACATCTGGGGCCCTGAAACCGATGTGAACTGGGGTCTAGAAGATGAATGGTTAGCTGATTCTGCGAACCGCTATGAAGATCTTGATAACCCATCAACGATGTATAACCCACTATCGGCTGTACACATGGGTTTAATTTACGTTAACCCTGAAGGTGTAAACGGTAATCCTGATCCCGCACGCACAGCTTTGCACGTTCGCGAAACGTTTTCTCGCATGGCAATGAACGATGAAGAAACAGCGGCACTAACCTGTGGTGGTCACACTGTTGGTAAGGCTCACGGTGGTGGTGATCATGCCAACATTGGTGCAGAGCCAGAAGGCGCCGGTGTTGAAGCACAAGGTTTTGGTTGGGCGAATCCTGGTCACGGTAGTGAAGCTGCCAATGCTTTCACATCCGGCATTGAAGGTGCCTGGACTAAGAATCCAACGCAATGGGATATGGGCTACTTTGAATACCTCTTCAACTATGAATGGGAGCTCACTAAGTCACCTGCTGGTGCCAATCAGTGGAAGCCTGTCAACATGCCGGATGATGCTAAGCCTGTTAATCCATCTGACCCATCAAAGCCGCAAGAGCCAATGATGACCGATGCGGATATGGCAATGAAAGTTGATCCTATCTACAACGAAATTTGTCAAAAATTCATGGCCGACCCTGCGTACTTCGCTGATACTTTTGCTCGCGCTTGGTTCAAGCTGACGCATCGTGATATGGGACCTCGTGCCAACTACTTAGGCCCCGACGTACCGTCAGAAGATCTTATCTGGCAAGACCCTATCCCTGCCGGTTCAACGTCTTATGATGTTGCTGCGGTTAAAGCAAAAATAGCAGACGCTGGTTTGTCGGCTGCTGACATGATTGCAACGGCTTGGGATAGTGCGCGTACTTTCCGTGGTTCGGATAAGCGTGGTGGTGCAAATGGTGCACGCATTCGCTTGGCACCACAAAAAGATTGGGCGGCGAACGAGCCACAGCGTTTAGCAACGGTTCTAAAAGCACTTGAGCCGATTGCTGCCGACAGCGGTGCGTCTATTGCTGATGTGATTGTGTTGGCTGGTAACGTTGGTCTGGAACAGGCTATAAAAGCGGCTGGCTCTAATGTTGAAGTGCCATTCACGCCAGGTCGTGGGGATGCTACAGATGCAATGACCGATGCCGAGAGCTTTGAAGTATTAGAACCTCTGGCTGATGGCTTTCGTAACTTTGAAAAAGCCAAATACGCAGTTGGGCCAGAAGAGCTATTACTTGATCGTGCTCAACTGTTGGGCGTTACCTCTGCTGAAATGACCGTGCTACTCGGCGGTATGCGAGTGTTAGGCACTAACCACGGTGGTTCGGCGCACGGTGTATTCACTGATCGTGTGGGTCAGCTAACGAATGACTTCTTCGTAAACCTAACCGACATGAGCAACAGCTGGCATCCTGCAAAAGACGGCACATTTGAAGTGCGCGCGCGTAAGGATGGTTCGGTTAAGTGGACGGCCACCAGTGCTGATTTGGTTTTTGGTTCAAATTCAATCTTGCGCGCCTACGCCGAAGTGTATGCACAAGATGACAACAGCGAAAAATTCGTACGTGATTTCGTTGCTGCCTGGACTAAAGTCATGAACGCAGATCGGTTTGATTTGCAAGCGTAGTTTTTAAGAGAAAGGAGGCCGCCTCTTGATCGTCAAGAGGCGGCACTTCGATCGTTAAATTGATTTTTTTCTCGCGTAGCTAAACGTTCTGTTTGGCTATTCTTTCGAATAGCATTTGCATCGATAACTATTTGCGTTGAACGGCAAATCTGTTACTGTAAACCGGCCTTGTTGGCCTGAGCAGTTAATGGAGTTGTCGCGTTACAGATGAAAACGGTTCGCACGTCAAAACTAGTCTTTAGTCAAGGAAGTTCTGACAAGGCATACGAAGTTGACTTGTGTGATGTGTCTTCTGGCAACAACGCTGATCAATTTGTTGTCAACTTTCGCTATGGCCGTCGCGGTACCGCATTGCGTGAAGGCACGAAAACGCCAACACCGGTATCAAGGGCGGACGCTGAGAAAATTTTTGATAGCTTGGTCGTCTCCAAGCTCAACAAAGGCTATATCGATAGCCAATCTACTGGTTCGCCATCAGTCGCAAGTGCTGCTGCTGGCTCGTTCACACCAGATACCAACGTTGCTCACAGTGCACGCCATCAAGGCGCAGTTAACCGCGTTAGAAAAGGCCTTGCCGATATTGCCACCGGGCAATTAGATGTTGACCCTGCCAGCAGAATAGCGTGGCGAGCAGGTGAGTTGGGTGAGGCTGAATTTGCTGAACCTATGCTGCGTTTATTGGATGGTGCGGATGGCGTTCTTGCCTATTGTTTAACGTGGGCGATCGGCCGCTGCGGTGATGAAAGCGCTGGTGCTAAACTGATTCGTTACGCGCAAAATGCTAAGGACCCAAGAATTGCCCGCGTGACCACGTGGGCGGCATTGCGATTGAGCAGCGATAGAGAATCGGATGCCTTGTTTGCAACTATAGCGGCTGGTTTACCAAAGCCTTTGCAGGCACTGAGTTCGTCAACCGACAATTTTCATCTACAACAAGCGTTAGAAGGTTTGGTCAGTGAGGCAGATCAGCACTGCAATGATGCACTGCACACTTTGTATTTGTTGTCATTCAATAACACCACATTGCGCTATGCCTTATTGCGCGTATTAAAACAAATTAACCCGCGGCCCAATGTGTTTCGCGGCATGCGTCAAATCTACAAGGCGGCAGAATTTTTTCAAGACGCGCAAACCTTCGGTATCCTTAACCTGCGTTTTGACATGACGCGTTCTTACTACACCACACCGTATTGGGGCGATTTTACTTATATCCCCTCGGCTGGTATCGGTGTGAAAATTTCCAAAGAAAAAGCCAAGCCCGATTCGCGGATTGCGTACTCTGATAAAACGCGCCGCTATCTGCGATTACGCACCATGCGTAGTTTAAAGCGTGTGGGTGAACTTGGGCTCGACGACTACGTTGAAATGGCCATGGGCGTTTTGCTCAGCACCCGGCCAGAGCATAAAAAGGAGCGCACTGAATCCAGCTTTTATACGTGGGGTGGTGAGCGGCGCGTGGTTGTGTATGACGAATACGCGCATTTGCTTGCATTGCTCAATATCGCATTCGGTGCCAGTGAGCGATACACATTGTCCAGTCGATCGGAAGCGTGGCAACTGAACACCGACCACACGCAAACCGATAGCCGTGAAGAG
>CALHOU010000083.1 GCA_938035945.1 uncultured Granulosicoccaceae bacterium | reverse complement strand
CGCGTTACGAGTTGCTTGTGCGCTTAGCTTGCGATAATGGCGAGTTATTGGAGCCAGGAGCTTTTATGCCTTTGGCAAAGAAGTATTCGCTCATGCAAGAACTGGATTTTTGGGTCGTTGAAAATGCACTGCACGCGTTAGAGCATTTGCACGAAGACAATCAAGATGTTGCGCTGAGCATTAATTTGTCGGCAAGTTCTTTGTCTGATACCGCGGCCTTAGATCGAATCGTAAGTATATTCAAGCTCTACAATGTGCCTCGTCAACGTGTGTGTTTTGATATTACAGAAACCTACGCTATTAGAAATATAGAGGCTGTGTCTTCGTTCATGAGCACACTAAAGTCTAAGGGTGTTGAGTTTGCATTAGATGACTTTGGTAACGGCTTGTGTTCGTTTACCTATTTGCAACATCTGCCAATCGACTATCTGAAAATTGACGGTGAGCTCATTCGTAGCTTGGCGGCAAATGCAACGGTTCGCGCTATCACCACATCTTTTTATGAACTAAGCCTTAAACTTGGCATAAAAACCGTCGCCGAATCGGTGGAAGATTCGGTCACCATGGACGAAGTGCGTGCCATTGGAATTGACTATATGCAAGGCTTTGGTGTTGCTGATCTGGTTGAGCTTGAAGCACCCACTCAACTCAACCCAGCCTTCACAATACTTAAATAACAACGCTACTCAAATACCAACATTCGATTAGTCGAGTTGGTCGGCTAATCGAGTTAACACGTGTTTTAACTCCGCCAAACTTTGTTTATCCGACAATCTATGATCGGCACCGCGCAGCAGCGTAAGTGTTGCATTCGGTGATTGGCTACATTTTTCGAGTAGCTGCTGCGAAAACTCCCATGGTACATCGATATCGTTTGTTCCATGCAGCATGTGCACAGGTATATTGATGTTCAAAGCATCGTTGTTGTCCAATAAGGCAAGTGCACGGCCACTGTCGAATAAGGCCTTTTTAAGTCGCCATTCATCACCATCGTATAGCGTAGGTATGCTTATACACCCACCGCAAATAATGTCTTTTTGTTGACCAGTGTTTAAGGTTGGCCAAAGCAATTGCTCGGTAAAGTCAGGTGCGGCTGCTATGGTCACCAATGCACTGGCTTTTCCCGGTCGATTTATCAAGGCATGGGTTGCCAACCAGGCACCCATTGACGAACCAATCACAATCGGTTTTGCGTTTATCGTATCCAATACCGTCACTGTGTCATCAAGCCAATCATGCAGCGAGCAATCTTGGGCCTGCGCATCGGAAATACCATGCCCCAGATAATCAAAACGGGTAAACCCCCACCCATGTTTCTGGCAAAGTTGCAGTAAAAACTGCGACTTGTTGCCATGCATTGATGAGTGAAAACCTCCGCAAAACAACAGGTGAGGCTTGTCGCTGGAGGCCTTTTCCAAGGTTTCCACTGCGATTGAATCTCCAGTCGCAGGCTTACGCTCAATTTTGTATAGTGTGGGTCGTGTATTCATGCGTGACATTATGCACGTGCATACGCAACTCGTCTTTGCATAACCCTGAGCCCGTCTAAGCTAATGATCCACGAACGAAATACTGCAAACCTAGGTGCTTTGAAAAATATCAAAGCGATATCTTTTGATTTGGACGATACTTTTTGGGATTGTGCACCGGCCATCGTGCAAGCAGAGGAGACTTTGTATTTATGGCTTGAGCAACGGTATCCGGCGGTCATGGAAAACACTAGCAGGGAACACATGCGAGAGCAGCGTGCCGCTATGTATCAAACCCATCCGCATTTAAGCACCGATGTCACGATGATGCGTAAAGCCTTTCTGCAGCAACTATTTGAACATGATGCGAATGCTGAACAAATTGCCGAGCAAGCGTTCGCGGTTTTTTACAAATCGCGTAGTCAGGTTGTCTTGTATGAAGGCGCACATGAAATCTTACGCGCACTACAAGATACCCATAGAGTGGCGGCCATCACCAACGGCAATGCTGATTTGGATTTGATCGGTCTTTCTCATTACTTTCAAGATATCCAAAGCGCCAGTTTGGATAACCCGCCCAAACCTGCTCGCGATATGTTTGATCGCTGTTGTCAGAATCTTGGCGTGGCTGCAGATGAGCTTCTACATGTCGGCGACAACCCGCAAACCGATGTGATGGGTGCTCATAATGCGGGCGTGCGCACGGTTTGGTTCAATCAAATGGAAGCAATCTGGCCAGCGCAGTTTTCTAGACCTGACTTCGAGGTAAAATCGTTGCCGGAACTACAACACTTACTTAGCCAATTTGCGTAATGCAAATCTGGTGATTAGCGCAATTTTTGAACAGGGTAACCCGGTTTTTTAAGGTCTTTTATTTATGATCAGAATGGTGTATGTCAACGGTGATTTCTTAGCAGAGCAAGACGCGAAAATTTCGGTTTTTGACCGTGGCTTCCTGTTCGCTGACGCTGTGTACGAGGTGTCAACCATTCTTGACGGCAAATTGATCGATAACAACGCGCACTTACGTCGTCTAGCCCGTTCTTTATCTGAGTTGTCGATGGCCGCGCCATGCAGCGATAAAGAGTTGGTTGCAGCTCAGCAAAAGCTTGTTGAGCTAAACGGGGTGAATGAAGGGCTGCTCTATTTGCAAGTGAGCCGTGGTGTCGCCGACAGAGATTTTGGGTACCCAGCGCATTCCGACTCTTCGTTAGTGATGTTTACCCAAACGAAAAATGTCATCGACAACCCAAAAGTTAAAACTGGATTGAAGGTGATTTCCATTCCAGACATTCGTTGGGAGCGTCGTGATATCAAAACGGTTGGATTGCTCGCACCTTGCATGGGAAAACAATCGGCTATCGATGCTGGTGCAGATGATGCATGGATGGTGCAGGATGGACACGTTACCGAAGGCACTTCCAATAATGCGTACATAGTCACAGCCGACAATAAAATTAAAACCCGCCAATTGGGTAATGAAATTTTATCGGGCATCACCCGAACGGCCGTACTCAAGTTTGCTAAGCAAGCGCAATTGGAAGTTGTAGAAGAGGCCTTTACTTTGGATGAGATCGCTAATGCGAAAGAAGCTTTTATAACCAGCGCATCATTGTTCGTCATGCCGGTAGTGAATTTTGATGGCAAAGACATTGGCGATGGAAAACCAGGCCCTATCAGTCAACAGTTACGTGAAATTTACATTGCAACTGCACAAGAAAGAGCCGATTTGTAGCTAATCGGCCTAATTTGAATCAATAGTTTCTATTTGGGAAACTTTCACACTTTCCTTTCGGTCTACAATGTGTGAATGACACAATTGCTGTGCAATTACTCGGAGTAGCTTGACCATATGGTGATGCATCGCCATAGAAAATATTCGGCTTCTAATGCGCGAAACATGGCTCGTGTTTTAGCTTGGTTAAGTGTGTCTGTTGTACTCGTTGCCTGTGGTGCTAGAGACGAACAAACCATAGACGGTGGCCCGCTCGCAGAAGCGCCATCTCCCAGTACGCCTATCGGTGATGATTCTGGCCAACCTCCACCGACTCAGCTTGCAAGACCCGATTCTGTACTACTCAAAACTCTAGAGGAGCAGCCGATTGACGGCAATTTTGCTCTGCAAGGTGAAGCTGCAGGAGAAACATTTCCTATTCAACAGTACACCGTCGCAACAGAGCCGCTAAACGGCACCATTGTGCATGCGGACCAAGCCAGACAGTTCACTTATCTTCCGAACGAAAACTTTTTCGGTATGGATTTTTTCACCTACTCGGTTGCTGGTGGGCACACAGCGCGAGTTACCATCGAAGTCGTTAATGTAAAGGATGCGCCGATCTTGTTCGCTGAAGTACAAGGCGTGGTCGAACAGGGCAGTCCCTATTCGGCATCACTGATTGGTAGCGACCCGGATAACGATGCCTTAACCTACGCAGCTGTCAATCTCCCAAATTGGTTATCGCTCGATGCTCAATCGGGTTTGCTCAGCGGCATTCCAACCATGGCAGATGTGGGCATCGTTGAAAACATCACTTTTAGCGTGACGGATGCCACCGGTTTGCGCGATGAAGTTAACGACGTTCGAATTGAAGTTATCGAAACAAACGATGCGCCCAACATCAATCTTGATCAATTTCCCAGCCAGCTCGATGCAGGGCAGGCGATCGAAGTGCATTTGTTTCCGGATGACCCGGATGACGAAGCGGTGGAGGTCACGTTCGAAGCAAACGATCTTCTGGATGTGACTGTTACCGGTGGCACGGTTGATGTCATTGCGGCAGAAGTTAGCGCAGTAACGGAAACGAATCTGGTGTTGCTAGCGGTTGATGCGCGCGGTGGTGCTACCCGCAGTGTTGTGCCATTTACTATCTATCCGATTAACGCAACCGGTCGCGGCAGAACATTGCTTGGACGCGATGGCGATGGGGTTGGTGTACATCTGGTTGTGTTGGGTGATGGATATCGAGAAGATCAAATAGCCAGTTTTCGCAAACACGTCGAATTAGTGATCAGTAAAATGCAAGCTGATGCGGGGATGAGTACGCATTTGTCAGCCTGGAATGTACACATGGTTGAAACACCTTCAGTGGATTCAGGCATAGACGATAATCTTGCTCGTGATATTCGAAATACCGTATTCGACACCGGTTATTTTTGCAAAATGGTGCGGCGCCTAATTTGCGGTGACAAACCAAAAATGTACAACGTTGCTATCAGTGAGTATCCAGACTTTGATCAAATACTCGTGCTGGTAAACGATTCGCGCTATGGCGGTAGTGGTAGTGGCACGGGCGGAAACATAGCCATATCGTCCACGGAGTCGATTGAAATTGCGTTGCACGAGATGGGTCATTCCATTGCAGGCTTAGCCGATGAATACGTTGATCAATACATTCCGGTTTCGAGCTTTCCTAATTTTGTTGAAGGGCGTTTTGCCAATGTCTCTGCCAGCAGCGATCCGACTCAAGTACCGTGGAAACATTGGCTAAGTGAAGACGGCGCTTCGACCGAACCTGATAACTTTGTCGGTATTTATCAGGGTGCTTATTATAGGGCAGACGGCTTTTATCGACCCACACTCAATAGTTTGATGCGTAGCTATGATGGTCTGTTAGGTCCTGTTAACAGTGAGCAATGGGCTTTAAGCGTTTACGCTAGAACTAATCCGGTTATCAGCATCTCTCCGGTCAACCGAAACTTATCTGTGATTGCTGGTGAAGTTGTTGAATTTTCAGTGGAGCCCTTGTTCGATGATTCTATTCAGTCTGTGGAATGGACACTAGATTCAAGAGTGATTCCTGATTCAGGCACAGCTATTCCCAGTGTCTCTTTGAGTTTTCCAGCCGGGCGTTATGAATTAGGTTTACATGTGCGTGATATCACCGGCTTGATAAGAAAGCCAGAACCGCACGCGGGTGTGTTCACTTGGAATTGGACGATAGACGCACAATGAAGACGACGATACTAAAACGGTATTGCACTCTAATTACCCTCGTAGTGCTATCAGGTTTATCGCTGATTAGTTCGACCGCCGTGGCTGAACTACGCGTGCTGGTGGAATACGATGCCTATGGCCACAGGCTGATGCGGGTGGTGGAGCGCAAGGCCAAACCGCAAGCGCCTCAATCATTGCACTTGAAAACAGCACCGGCTGCGCAAGAAAACAATAATGGGCAGGGACACGAGCATGCGCATACCTCTATCACACTGCTGTGGTATGCCGCAGATGGTTCGCTAATAGAGTCGCAAAGCATGGGTGATCCGCGTCTTACTCACGCGCCGCTAGAGGCGACCGGCCAAGCGCCAACCGTAATCGGTCTGGACTCAGGTGCGTACGTGGTTTCAGGACCGTCTCAGAGCGCCGTACTGGAAATTCAGCTTCCACAGAACGACATTCTGGGGCTTGATGCACAGTCTTGGCGTTTAGAGCTTACCCGCTGAGCCAAGCGCGGGAAATTTACCTATCCTTGTTTTCGCGAACTGACCCACAAATTAATTGTGGTCTTTATCTAAGTTATTGATATTTAAGTAAATAGTGATTGTTCAACTTTCAATCGACTCAATCAAAAAACCTTGTGTAAACATACAATTACCATCATTTCTTAGTCCTCAATCGGCTATCATGGCTTTATCGTACGCCAACCGCTCTGATCAGTGCCAAGCAGGCGCAAATCAGCTCCTGAAAAAGAGGTTTTCCAACGCTGCATGTCATCACCTGACTTTGACAAAAAGAATGTCGATTCAGACCAAATGTTTGATTTCCTGCATGAGGGGTCAACTGACAAACCTGCTCGTCCGAAAAAAACCAGAGTCCGTAAAGAACTGGTTATGCCAATCATTCGCAAACCGGTACCCATTTCGGAGTCTGGACCCGCAGGCGTTCAATCGAGCACCCTCGACCTACCTGACGATGACGACTTTGATTTTCTCAATGGTGCCACCCAAGCTTATAAACCCAGTTCAGAAACTGACCTGGATGAAGACTGGAACGAAGGGGTGCATATCGATGACTCTGAGCGTGAGTCATCGGGCATAAAAAAATTGGGCGTTGCCTTACTCAGCGTTTTGGCGTTAGCGGCTATAGGTATAAGTTACAACTTATTCTTCAGTGCCCAATCGGACCCATCTACAGCTTCTCCCTCATTGGTACCTGTCTCTGCACCCACAAATACAGAAATAAACAGCGCCGAACCCGCCTCCGTGGACCCGGTGGTTGATAAGCCAGAGGTTGATAAGCCAGAGGTTGATAAGGTTGTTCAATCAACAACTAGCACGTTGTTCGATCGTTTTAGCGCTCAGCTAAAAAAGATAGAAGCACTGATGTCGGACGGAAACATCGATGCCGCTGAACAATCCATTGCGACGATGGATAGAACTGTATACGGATACGGTGCCGCTGAATTTTCAGAAATAGAATTGCGCATTGCACGTTTGCGTGCGGGTATAGAAACGCCCATTGGTGATACCGACTCGGTAGCAGAAGCCACCGCCGTCGCCGCTACAGCGCGTGCCGAGGAAGAAGCACGATTGGCCGAACAAACGCGTGTTGCAGAAGAGGCTTTAGCGGCTGAGCAGGCCGAACAGGCACGTATAGCCGAAGAGCTGCAAGCGGCAGAGCAATCGCGATTGGCACAAGAGGCATTGGCTGCTGAACAGGCACGATTGGCCGAAGAGGCATTGGCTGCGGAACAAACAAGACTAGAACAAGAGGCCTTAGCCGCCGAACAAGCTCGATTAGAGCAAGAGGCCTTGGCGGCTGAACAAACCAGATTGGCTGAAGACGCATTAGCGGCAGAACAAGCTCGCATAGCTGAACAAGCAAAGCTTGCTGAAGAAGCACGAGCGGCGCAAGCTGCGCGCTTAGCCGAAGAGGCCTTGGCCGCAGAGCAAGAACGTATTGCAGCCGAGCAGATCTTGGCCGCGGAACAAGCACGTTTAGCTGAGGAAGCTCGCGCAGCCGAACAAGCGTTAGCGACCGAACAAGCTCGCTTGGCGCAAGAGGCAAGCGCCGCAGAACAAAATCGTATAGCTGAAGAGGCTCTGGCGGCGGAACAAGCGCGTTTACTCGAACAAGCAAAACTTGAAGAGGAGCGTCGAGCAGCTGAACAAGCACAGTTACTTGAGCAAGCGCAATTGGCTGAAACGCAACGTCTGGCTGAAGCCCAGCGCTTAGCGCAAGCACAACGCCAGGCTGAAGCGGCACGACAAGCCGAAGCTGAGCGACAAGCGGAATTGGAACGCGTTGCCAAAGCGGCCGAGCAAGATAGAATTGCAGCACGTGAGGCGGCGGCTGCACAGCGTTTGGCAGAGCAACAACGTACAGCGCAATTAGCCGCACAACAACTTGCCGCCGAGCAAGCAAAAATTGCCGAAGAATCGCTTGCCTTAGCAACCGCAAAAGCCGAAGAACGTATTGCCATACAGCGAGCGCAACAAGCAACTGAGCGTCGACTGGCTGAACGCGCGCGACTTAGCCGTGAACGGGCACAGGCTGCCGAAATTGCTCGCCGTCAAGCACTAGAGGCGCAGTCGCAATTACAGATCACACCCAAACCTGCGAGCGCAAGAATATCTGACGATGATTTTAATTTTGTCGCTGGGCAGTTTGTGCAGCTCAAGAACGCTGTTGCTAATCGAGATATTGAAACTGTCATTGCATTAACGCAACCTTCCGGTAAACGGGTCCAACAGATGTTGCAACTGTTTCAAAATAATTCGACAGTGGAAGCGCGCATCAGCAATGTGGCCTCCAGAGACGCTGATGGTGTTGTGGTAGGAAAATTAAAAATTCAAAAACTGGTTAGAAACTCAGGTTCGGCAGGAGCGGTACCATCCGAACTATCATCCATCACGCTCACCAGTAAAAGGGGGTCGGCCGGTTGGTCGCCTATTGCTTGGTAAGCAGGAGAAATCAATGCGTCGAATCGTACTTCGTAAGTTCACATCAAGTCTGGTTGCTGTTTTGCACCTTGTGTTTAGTGTTTTAGTTGTAACGCCCGGTCTGAGTCACGCGCAAGCAGTAGATGTTGAACCACCAACCATTGACTTAGAGGTTGTCAATGAAGGTGTGTTGGGTGAAACACAAGTGTTCTCGGCAACCGTTGCCGACAACAACGAGTTGTTGTCGATGACCTTGCACTATCGTTTGGGTACAGAAGGTTCATATCAGTCGGTACCTATGTCAGTAATCTCAGGCACATCTATCTATACAGCATCAGTGGATACGGCGAATGCGAACTCCGGCATCATCCAATATTACATGGAAGCGCGCGATACCGGCGGCAATCGAACGGTACAAGGATTTGCCTTCGACCCGTTCGAACGTACCTTAGTCGAAGAAGCGCCAGGGGTAGTTGCTGGCTCCAGCACCGCGTTACCTGCAGTGGTCCCCGTGACTGCTCCACCCATGTCAAACAGAAAGAAAATCTTGTATGGCGTGCTCGGTATTTTGGTTGTTGGCGGTATAGCGAGTGCTGTTGGCGGCAGTTCCGGTGGTGGTTCACCTGCGCCAGCTGGCGACGTTGACTTAACGATTCTCGTCGATCGTTTTCAATAGAGTTAGCCTATGGGTATTTTACGCAACCACGTGAAGTTATCAAACGCGCTATTGGTCGCATTGGCACTGCTCGGATTGAGCAGTTGCAATAATGAACCTGTAGGAACAGTGTCGGCAACACCGGAAAAAGGTGCTTTGGTGCAGATGACGCCACCGCCTAACATTGCCTACTCACGCGCGGTCAATCAGGATGCCTTGATTCTTAATGTCACTGTCAATGGCGAATCCGTTGTGATGGAAGAAGACCCCACAACCGGCGTAAGAGCAGGGAGGATTACGTTACCTGCAGGCAGTGCCCCTGAAATTATCGTTAAGTGGTCTGAAGGTTTTCGTGGTGGTGTGCTGGCGCTCGGAGAAGCGCGGCGAAACGTTGATATCAGAAACGATGCCAACAGCGAACAACAAGTGCGCTTTTTGCAAAGTGACTTTGATTTCAGTATGGACGATGACAACGACGAACGTTCAAATCTTCAGGAGCGCAATGAAAATTCAGACCCACTCGATCCCAACAGCCCCGGCGTACCGGTTGTGCTTGTTGATGTGGTGGTGCGTATACAAGTTCCGGATGCTCGCTTGCTGGATCAACCTGAAGCACTTGCTGCATTAACAGCCGTTGCCACGTTTAACGGCGACGAGCTGCCGCTCGTGCGTGAAGGGAGTTCGTGGACGGCGACAACCCGTGCTGGTGAAAACAGTAATGCTTTTGTCAGCGTTGATTTTTATCGCACATCAGAACGACGTTTACAACTTAGTCGAGCACAAGAGAGCCAGGATATTGGGACTGGTGCAGAATTTAATTTTGCCACCGAAACGCACGAATCTGCTGCGTTTAATGAAGATCGCGATGACTTGCCAAACTTAGAAGAAATTATTCAGGGCCATAATCCGCTTGATTCAAACAGCCCTGCTAAAGACCCATGCGAAACCAGTCAATTCGCGGTTGGCTGCACAACGGATACCGATAATGATGGCAAACCCGACAGTATAGAAACAGAAACCACCGATACTGATGGTGATGGTATACCGAACTATCGGGAGCCTTCATCTGTGGATGCGGATGACGACACACGCAATGCTGAACTCGACGTCAACGATAACGACCCTTGTATCCCGTCGGTTAACAACATTGCCTGTCAAAATAAGCTTAGAGACAGTGACGGTGATGGTAAGACAGACATAGAAGAAGGTGATGGTGATAGAGACAACGACGGCATGCTTGATCGTGATGAGTCATCGCAAAATGATGCCGATAACGATGGCGAAAGCGACGAGTCAGATGCAGCAAACCAAGATCCCTGCATTCCAAATGCTGCGGCTCAACAGTGCTTGGTAACCACCAACGATTTTGATAACGACGGCAAGCTCGATGTTGATGAAAGCACGACTGAGGATACTGATGGTGATGGTATTCCCGATTATCAAGAGTCGTTTACCTTTGATGGCGATTCTGATGGTACGGTAGACGAGCTCGATCCAGATAACAACGATCCATGTTTGCCCAGTACAGATAACACCCCTTGCCAAGACCTATTACAAGATTCGGATGGTGATAACAAAACGGACGTAGAGGAAACGCTCACACTCGATTCAGATGGCGACACCATCCCGGACTATCTTGATTCGGCAATAGTCGATACAGATAACGATGGATTGGTTGACGAAGTGGACAGCGATAACAACGATGCCTGTGTTCCTGACACTGCCAATACGACTTGTCAAGCCCAACTCGATGGCGATGGCGATGGCGTGCCGGATGCGACGGACAATTGCTCAGCCGTTGCCAATCCTGATCAAACCAATAGCGATTCCGACGCACAAGGCGATGCCTGTGATGTCGATGATGATAACGACACCGTCCTGGACGCGGTACCTGATAACTGTCCGATAGTTGCGAACCCTGCACAATCCGATACCGACGGTGACGGTATGGGTGATGCGTGTGATAACGATGACGACAACGACGGCGTTCTTGATGTCGTGCCAGACAACTGCCCGTTGACTGCAAATGCTAACCAGAATGACAATGATGCGGATGCGGCAGGCGATGCGTGTGACGACGACGACGACAACGACGGCATTCTCGATGCAGCGCCAGACAACTGCCCGTTCGATGCAAACCCATTGCAAACCGACTCTGATATGGACGACATTGGCGATGCATGCGACACCGTCACTGACACAGACAGTGATGGGATCGCTGATGCGATTCCAGATAACTGCATAGCTGTACCCAACCCCATGCAAACTGACACTGACATGGACGGTATGGGTGACGCGTGCGACGATGATGATGATAATGATTTGGTGTTAGATGCAGCGCCTGATATTTGCCCCTTGGTGGCCGATCCGATGCAAACTGACACTGACATGGACGGTATGGGTGACGCGTGCGACGACGATGATGACAACGACACGGTATTAGATGCGTTTCCGGATAACTGTCCTTTAATCGCGAACCTGGATCAAGCCGATAACGATTTTGACCTGGATGGTGATGCGTGTGACCTGGATGATGACAACGATGGCATACCGGATGCGTTTCCAGATAACTGCCCGTTTGATGCAAACCCAATGCAAACCGACTCCGATATGGACGACATTGGAGATGTGTGTGATCCTACTCCCTAGACCATAGTCTAACTCCCTTCTCGACGTGTGCGCTGCATCACAAGGGTGCACACGTTTTTCCCTCTAATAAACGGCTTTGTGGCCTTGTGCTCGGCAACGAGCGGCTTACTTGCGCGACACTTGGCGTATGAACAAGTCAACCATTATCTCCACCAGTGCCGCAATGCTGTGCACAGCGGCGGGTGTTGTGCTGGCCCTATCAGCAAGCGCTTCTGCAAGCACTACCGTTCAATCGGGCCTGGCACCTATCGAACGCATTTTGCCGTACTACGATGAAGACTACGATTTTGAAGTGGCCGTACCGGAAAATTGGACGCGTATATTTGCCGCGCTTGATGATCAAGGCACAGATGAACTTGAACCAGGTTATGCGGTTGGCTTTGAATCGCCGCGCTCAAACAGCGATGATGTGTTTGCCGATTACCTAATGGTTGAGATTCTACCTGGTTCGCAGACCGGTGCCTTTACAACCGACGGTACACATTCGGATGTGGTTATAGTTGACGGACGCGCTGCTTTAACAGACCACGTATACCTGGACGGTTTTGATATTAATGGCAACAGTATTGATCTTGTTGTGTTTCAGGCCGAAATCGTAGAGCTTGGCTTCACCATTGGTATTTACGCCATCGGTGAGAAGCGTGAGGCAGCCGTATTAGCCGATGCATTTCAGTTGGCATTGAAAACGTTTAAAGTGCCAATCGACCCGTTCCGCGTCATTTAGTTTTGCAAAAAAATGGCCCCTTAAGGCGCCATCTTTTTTTCTACTAACTGTCGTTTTAGTTTATCCGCGCTCTGGATAGCCTTCTGGCCACAACTCAAACGGTGGTAAATGGCTTGGCGATGTATTTGGAACATCGTCCCAAAGTTTCAATTGTGAAGGTAGGCCTTCAGTGGGGTCGGCCAATGGCTCACCAACTCGTTGGTAGGCACGGATGTAGTCGATCTTGTATTCAGCTGGAAAAGGCGTTGAGCTGTCTGGCGAACCAGGCCACCAACCACCCAATGCTGTGTTAGCAATAATGTACATTTCCTGCTGTGACACTTTTGAATCGATAACGCGATGCCTTTCAATTCCATCCACATAGAAGATCAATTGACCTGGTAGCCATTCAACTGCAAAGGTGTGCCAGCCGTTCGTAAAATCGATACCAACCGTACCTTCAGACTCGGTAGAGCGTAGATTGCCTTCGCCATCGTAGTAGTGGTAGGTGTGATACGCCACGTCTTGGTTGTGACCAATGAATTCCATGATGTCGATCTCTGGCTTATCATCAACGTAATAGGCGTTTAATAGCCAAAACGCTGGCCATAAGCCACGCCCAAAAGGCAGCTGTACCCGAGCTTCAACGTAGCCGTAGGTAAATTTAAACGAATCGTAGCTTGTGATAACGCCGGATAAATACTTTTGGCCAAATGCTTTGTCCTTTAAGTCGTCTGGTGTTTCAATGGCGCTAATCGTTATCGCTTCGCCATCAAAAGAAAATGGGTTATACCCAAAGTCAGGCTTATTCTGAATATCAACATAGTGTTGCTCTTCGCTGTTGATCACCAGCTCATCGCCCCAAAGGTATTGTGTTACCCATTTACTACTATCAAGTTCACTACCGTTAAATTCTTCAGAGAATACCAACTCATAACCGTCAAGAATGTTCTCTTTTGGCTTTGGTGAATCCGGATTGACTCGCCCTGTGCCACTAACGTTGACAGTTAAACCAACCGCCACATAGTTGTAGTTTTCATCGTAATCAAATGCCTGAATTTCATAGTAGTAACTTTCATCGAAGGTATCTGTATCGATGTACTCTTCGGCGAAAACCGTGGTGATGTATTTGGCTTGGCGAAAAACGTTATAGCCTCTTGCCGTTGGGTCTTTTTGCCACGTCACTTTTACCACACCATCATCGAGCACTTCACCAACAAAGCCGTCAGTATTAGTTGCAGTAAATACCGTTTGTCCTGATGTATCTTCTGGATTAGTTGCAGCCACGGGTGTTGCCGGTGCAGGCTCCGGTTCAACGGCAGGTTCGCTAACTGCTGGCGTCTCTGTTGAGTCGTTATCGTTAGGACTTGCTGTAACTACTGGCTCAATCGGGGCTGCAGGTTCGGCAGGTTGCACAGGTTCAGTTGGTAGCGCAGCACCGACCTCGGGAATCACTTGTGCAGTGGTGTCCTCACCATTCTGTGTCGCTACCGATTGAGCAGGAACCAATCCGGCAGCGGTGGCCTGGGCAATACTGAGAGTGGTTGTGCCGTCGGCCGCGAGCTGTGCAGCACTCACACTGGCAAAGCCGGTTGCGATAGGAGTTGATGGCTCGCTATCGTTGCCACTGCCGCAAGCACTCAGTAGGACAACGAGAGAAACTTGGCACGCTGTTACAACCGCGTTCCGATACAACTGATTTGGTTTGCACCGCTGGTTTTTCATAGTTCTGCCGTAGATTGCGTAATTCAAATTTTTTATGTGCGCTTGTTCACGTACCGTCAAGCAAGTACCTGTATTGCAAGCCTGAGGCCTGCTTTATCAACTAGTTATCGGATGAGTCTGGGATCGCTAAAGACGTGGTCGGGGAACTGTTCGGCAATTGACAAAGGTGTTGGCACAAATCCTGTAGATATACCCCAGATACCCTTTCTGTGGACAGATTATGCCGATACGAAAATTAACTATTCATGCCTCTATCGTAGGCGTGATGCTAACCAGTTCCACGCTGGCAAGCGCTGGTTCCGCTCCTTGGAACGGCAGTTATGCTGCGGATGGTGCGTGTTTTTGTGTTGGAGATCTAGGACGAGAAATTGACTCACGAATAACGCCTACGCCAATCGGTGGGCAATCGGTCGCTCAGGTTTGTGAACGCGTCGGTGCTGGACCAAAATTACAAATGCTTAACGGTAAATTTAATTTCACAGTTTACCCCGATGCTCAGTGTGGTCATGGGCCAGCACTTGATGCCAATGCGGATATCACTTGCTTGGGTCATCTTGGGGTTGCCGGAGAAGATTGCTCGGGAAAAGGACCAAAGTGGGATTTGACCTCTGCTTTTGCAGAACAGCCAAAATGGCAAGCCAAGCAGATCGATGCAACTGACACTGAGGTGCAAGAAGTCGTGGTCACAGGTGGTTCGCGTTACATCAAACCACCTGTTAGCAAAAGCACAACAAGCGTTGAAGAGATCGTTAGCATGCGCGAAAGCGCAATAGAAATTGAGCAAGATAAAATCATCACTGCGCAGAGCGTTAAGCGAAGCAGCTCCAGGCCACAGGCAATCGCCAAAGCAGAACCTCAAACTAAAGAACAAATTCGTGCACGTCAACTTGAACAATTAGCGGCAGCGCGTGAGCGAGCAGCACAAAAAGAAGCTACGCAAATGGCAATCAAAACTGCCAAGTTGGAACACGCGACTAAGTTGGAAGAAGCTTCGCGATTGGAGCAAGCTGCAAAGTTGGAAGAAGCTGCCCGATTAGAGCAAGCTGCAAGGTTGGAAGAGGCTGCCCGATTAGAGCAAGCTGCAAAGTTGGAACAGGCAGCCATCGATAAGGAATCGGCGCAAAGCGTTGCGCAAAGTACCAATGCAAAAACACCTACCGTACAAGAGAATGTGTCCGTACCTGCATTGAAAGTGCCGACGGCAATTGCTGGCAGCAGTACGCACGACTTCGATTATGTTGAAGGCGCACCAGTCAATTATGATTATGGCGGCGCTGGCGTCAGTATCGCGGCTAGTAAGTCAAGTCATAACCGCGTTCAATATGTATTAAATGCCGCCGCCGCTGATGGTTATGGCGAAGTTGCCGTTGGTGTTGGTTTGTTCGTTAAGCCAGTACTACTTGATCGTGTAACGTTCATGCTAAGTGCAGGTGTTGAACATGGTCAGTTTAACTTTCAGCGAGATAATATCGCGGCCGACCTGTCAGACACAGGCGCGTTTTTACGTCTTGGCTCACGATTGGTTGTGACTCCAAAATTTAAACTTCAAGCCGGTGTTGGCTACAGCAGTTTCTTTGAAGGCGATGCCATTGGGTTCGGTGCTGCGTTTTATCACCTGACTTCTCAACTAGATCTAACCGCCAAAGCCGAAGCAGGTGATAACGATATGCTTGGTTTCGGATTTAGATTCCACTACTAACAGGCGGCCGAGAGAAAGAGCATGAAAATTAGATCAAACACATCTATCGTTGTCGCGGCTCTATCGCTTGGTTTACTAAGCGCATGTGGTGACAGTGATCTTGCCGAGATTGAAGAGCGTGAACTAGCAACTGCCGAACGCATCACTCAAAGCAGACCAGATTCAGTTAACGAAGAAGATACGCCCGATTCAGCTGAAGCTACGCCGGGTGTCGACACCACTAAGCTTGAATTAATCTTTAGTGATGAATTCAACGGCGATTCGATTGATAGTACTAAGTGGGTAACTGCCTTGCAGTGGGGGCCAGACTTAACCATCAACGATGAGCTTCAGTATTACGTTGATACGCAGTCGAACGCAGACTTTGGTTATAACCCGTTCAGTTTTGATGGCGAGTCTCTTATCATCAGCGCAGTAGAAACACCACAGAACTTACAATCAGTGGCCAATGACCAGGCTTATTTGTCTGGCGTGATCAGTTCGGCTGGTAATTTCGATATGACGTATGGTTATGTGGAAGCGCGAATGGACTTTCCGCAAGGCACAGGGCTGTGGCCTGCATTCTGGATGCTCAGTAGTGATTTCGCTGGGCTTAAACCACAGCTGTTTATAGCTGAAGGCAATGGTGCGCAACCCGATAGTGTTTATCACAACTATAACTACCACGATGTGGACGGCAATTTACGCTCGCCAGGTCAGTGGCAAGTAAGACAAGAAGATTTCGCAGAAGGTTTCCATACCTTAGGCGTTAGTTGGAAGGCAGAAGAGTTATTGTTCTATGTTGATGGCGTACCGCGTTATCGTATTATTGGTGAAAACGTATCTGACCAAGCGATGTACTTGATTGCCAACTTGGCCGTTGGTGGTATTTGGACTGGTGCACCTGACGCCAATACGCAAACACCAGCACAGCTTAAGATTGACTACATTCGCGCCTACCGCCACGTAGCCGAGTAAATTAATGCTAGCTCAGCGGCTTGAACTCAAAAGCTGCTGAGCTATCGGTAACATTGCAAAACTGCGTTATCCCGATTTTCTTCAACGATTCTAGTTGTAGCTTTAAATTCTTTTGCCGAATTTCCATTGACACATCGTGCATGTCTGTACGCAGCTTGCTAGCACGTGCAAACAAGGCTTGTAAGTTTGTATCTTTGGGGTCGTACAAAATGGCTGAGCGCGTCGGCGTGCTTTCGGTTTGAAAGCCTCGCTCTTGCAAAATATAAAGAATGCGCTCAAAGCCGATGGAAAACCCGCAAGCCGGTACCGTAGTCGACTTTAAAAATTTTCCAATCATGTTGTCGTAACGCCCACCACCAGCCAATGATGAGCCAAATTCAGAAGACGCTACCTCGAATATCGGGCCGGTGTAGTAACCCATGCCGCGCACTAAGGATAAATCGAACTCAACCTTGTAGAGCCCGGTAGAGAGCGATGCCGACGTAGTTATGATTTGTTCAAGTTGGCTAAGCACATCTTCATCCAGGCCATCGATATGATTGCCAAGTGTTTGCAATGAAATCTCGCCATTTTCATACGCGTTAAGAAATGTAGTGAGTTTTTCAATACTCTCGGCGCCTAGGTTTCTACCTTTAAGTTCCTTAACAATACCGTCAACGCCAATTTTGTCGAGTTTGTCGAGCGTGACAAGTACGCCGGCAACATCTTTATCGGCTACACCGCAATGTTTGGCTAAGGTTTCCAGAATGCGCCGATCGTTTACGCGCACGATAAAGTCTTTAAAGCCAAGCTTGGTCAGTGTGGTTGCAGACGCATTGATCAATTCGATCTCGACTGTGTGTGCAGCAGAGCCCAAGTAGTCGATGTCGCATTGGAAGAATTGACGATACCGGCCCTTTTGCGAGCGCTCTGCGCGCCAGACATAGCCCATCTGAATGGTTTTAAATGGCTTTGGCAATTTGGAATGAGTGTTGGCGTAAAAACGCGCCAAGGGCAGGGTTAGATCGAAGCGCAGACCATAGTCGACTAAATCATTCTCATGCGCGATAGGGCCATCGAGTTTCAGTTTTTCTCCACGTTTTAGCACTTTGAACAGCATGCTTAAGTTTTCGCCACCTTCTGCGTTTTGCAGAATGTCTATGTTCTCCATCACCGGCGTTTCAATCTGATTAAACCCAAAGCTGCGATAGCTTTGCAAGATCACGTTTTTTACATGCTCGCGTAGCGCTGCATCAACCGGATCGAAATCGCGTGTGCCTTTGACGGGCTTGGTGGATACTGACATGTTAGGAAGCTCTAAACTGATGGAAAAATTACGGCGTTCTGGTTCAAGTATAAGCGCTTAAAGGGCCGGTGACGAAAAGTAACGTGCCTCAACCATCAGCCGCTTCATCTCTTTAACTGCCTCTGGTAGACCGGTATACATCGCGCGTGCGACTAAGGAATGACCCACATTAAGTTCGTGGATAGTTTCGATTTCCGCGATGCGTTGAATGTTATTAAATTGCAAACCGTGCCCGGCGTTAACCAACAAACCCAGGCTATAGGCGTAGTCCGAGGCGCTGACAATATTGGCTAATTCGGCGGCACGCTCGGTGTCATTTTTTGCCTCTGCATAGCGGCCAGTATGAATTTCAATAACCGGTGCGCCAATGCGAGCAGCGGCTTCTATTTGTGCTTCGTTGGGATCAATAAACAGAGACACGAATATATCGTCGTTGTGCAATTCACTGCAATACTCTGCCAGTTTATTTTGCTGGCCGATCACATCCAAACCACCTTCGGTGGTTAGCTCCTCTCGTTTTTCAGGCACGATGCAAACATCGTGTGGTTTTATTTTTTTAGCGATCGCCAGCATTTCCTCTGTGGCTGCTATTTCAAGGTTCAACTTCGATTGCGTGCATGCAGCAAATCGTTCTATGTCGTGATCTTGAATATGACGCCGGTCTTCGCGCAAGTGCATAGTGATGCCATCGGCACCAGCAATTTCGGCCTGCAGGGCGGCGTGTACTGGGTCTGGATAGAGTCCGCCGCGGGCTTGCCTAACGGTGGCAACGTGGTCGACATTGACGCCTAGAAAGATCGGTTGTTTCACTAGAATGGTCCCGTTTTAGTGCGTTATAAGTACCCTAACAGATGCACATGATGTGAGTCAGCAACGCTTGCGAATTTTGCTCGATTGAGGTCGCGTATTGGTGCTTGCTCAGGCTAGTTGTGATGCTGGGGTTAGAGCTAATTTGATATGCAGTGCGCTAAATTGCGTTGGGCTAACACTATCGCGCCAAACCGCTACATATTGAGTGCGTTCGCATTCAGGCTTTATAGCAACTACGACAAGCCACGTACTGCGATAACAGCCTCGTGCAATATGGCCTTGGTATTGCTGCGTGCCGTCGCTTATGTGCCATGAATTATCTTCACATATTGACAGCGTTGTTTGTCGCCGAGAATCTAGATAGACAGTTGTGCCACCGATTAGCGTAACCACGATAAGTAGAATACGAACTTGTATTTCAACCGGACAGTGCCAGAGCGACAGAAG
Source organism: uncultured Granulosicoccaceae bacterium (assembly GCA_938035945.1). Classification (GTDB taxonomy): domain Bacteria; phylum Pseudomonadota; class Gammaproteobacteria; order Granulosicoccales; family Granulosicoccaceae; genus Granulosicoccus. The sequence goes on along the minus strand of CALHOU010000083.1, from coordinate 8,671 downwards.
TGATAGACCAAGTGCTGCCGCATAAATTGCAGCAAACAACTTAGATGTTCGTAGTGTTGCCTGCCAGACTTTGGGCGATTTTGTCGATGATGTATTGGTAGCGTTCATCCTTGTCCTTGCCACACACGAGCCGATACAGCTCAGGTTCTTGCCATTCGAGCAGCGCTTCAAAGTCGGCCTGTTCCATTGCCGACGCTTGCTCGTAGAAGTTGTCTAAATAACCAAGCATGGCTTGATCAAGCTCACGCATACCGCGACGGCAGCGCCAGCGTAGATGGCCTTGTCTGCTCACTTACCCGCGTCTTTGCACGAGCATTTTTTTAGTTTCTGCAATCGCTTTTGCCGGACTTAAACCCTTAGGGCAGACTTGCGCGCAGTTCATAATGGTATGGCATCGATAAAGCTTGAACGGGTCTTCAAGATCGTCAAGGCGATCACCTGTTGCATCATCTCGAGTATCTGCCAACCACCGGTAACTGGCCAATAGGGCTGCTGGCCCTAAGAAGCGATCACTGTTCCACCAGTAACTTGGGCAACTGGTTGAGCAGCATGCACATAAGATACATTCATACGCACCATCGAGTTTTTCACGGTCTTCAGGTGTTTGTAAGCGTTCACGATCAGGTGGAGCAGGTGAGTCTGACTTTAACCATGGTTCAACGGATGCGTATTGCGCGTAGAAATTGGTTAAGTCTGACACCAAGTCTTTGATGATGGGTTGGTGCGGTAGCGGGTATATGGTGATATCGCCTTCAATATCGGCAATGGCCATGGTGCAAGCCAGGGTATTACCACCGTCAATGTTCATCGCACAGGAACCACAAATTCCTTCACGGCACGAGCGTCGAAACGTGAGTGTGGAATCCATTTCGTTTTTAATTTTGATAATGGCGTCGAGCACCATCGGACCACAAGAATCCATATCAACATCGTAGGAGTCGATGCGCGGGTTCTTACCACTGTCAGGGTCGTAGCGATACACTTTTACTGTGCGTGTATTGGTCGCGCCTTCTGGGGCGGGGAAGTGTTTACCTGGCCCTACAATCGAATTACTAGGCAGTCTAAATTCCGCCATGGTGTTCTCCGCTTAATTCGTTAGTTTTATAGCGACCAATCTGGCTCGCTTACTTAGCTGTTTGTTTAATAAACGCGCTTTTTCGGTGGTATAACTTCACAATCGTCAGTGAGTGTATACATGTGCACCGGTCGGTAGTCGACGCTCACGTTGGCTTTTTCATCGGTCCAGGCCAAGGTGTGCTTCATCCAGTTTTCATCATCGCGCTCTTCAAAGTCATCACGGGCATGCGCACCACGACTTTCGGGTCGGTTGTTCGCACCATAGATTATGGTTTGCGCCTGATGCAGTAGATTCTCTAACTCTAAGGTTTCTACCAAGTCGGTGTTCCAGATCAAGTTTGGATCATCGACTTTAACGTCATCAAAGCTATCGACGATGTCGCGCATTTTGACTAAACCTTCCTGTAAAGAATCACCGGTTCTGAATACAGCCGCATGCTTTTGCATGGTGCGTTGCATGTTGTCGCGTATTTGGGCAGTGCCGGTTGAACCTTTGGCATGGCGTATTCGATCAAGGTGATCAAGCGCAGGTGCCGAGTCTTCAGGTGTTAATGGCTTGTGTGGGCTGCCAGGTTTTATTAATTCTGCAGCTCTTAGTGCAGCGGCACGTCCGAACACAACAATGTCGAGAAGGGAATTACTGCCGAGTCGGTTGGCGCCATGCACGGAAACGCAGGCCGCTTCACCGATCGCCATAAGCCCTGGTACAACCGTATCCGGGTTACCGTCTTTGAGCGTAACCACTTCGCCATGGTAATTAGTGGGTATGCCACCCATGTTGTAGTGAACGGTTGGTAGCACTGGAATAGGTTCTTTATTTACATCAACACCTGCAAAGATGCGTGCAGATTCTGATATGCCTGGTAAGCGTTTTTCAATAACGTCGTTACCCAAGTGCATAAGGTTTAAATAGCAATGATCGTTATCCGGACCAACGCCACGTCCGCCGTTAATTTCCATGGTCATGGAACGGCTAACCACATCGCGCGATGCTAAATCTTTTGCGTTAGGTGCATAACGTTCCATAAAACGCTCACCTTCGTTGTTAGTCAGGTAACCGCCTTCACCACGCACACCTTCTGTTATGAGCACACCTGCGCCATAAATACCGGTTGGGTGAAATTGCACGAATTCCATATCTTGCAAAGGCAAGCCTGCACGCAGCACCATCGCGTTACCATCGCCTGTGCAGGTGTGAGCAGAGGTTGCTGAGAAATAAGTGCGACCGCAACCACCGGTTGCAAGCACAACCGTGTGTGCTTGATAGCGGTGCAGAATACCGGTGGCTAAATCGAGTGAGATAACGCCTTTGCATTCACCGTCGACCATGATTAAGTCGATGGCAAAATGCTCGATGTAAAATTCGGCGTGGTGTTTAATCGATTGTTGATACAGCGTGTGCAATATCGCATGGCCTGTTCTATCCGCCGCGGCGCAGGTTCGTTGCGCGGTACCTTCACCAAAGTTAGTGGTCATGCCGCCGAAAGGGCGCTGATAGATTTTGCCTTCTTCGGTGCGTGAAAACGGTACACCAAAGTGTTCAAGCTCAATGACAGCCGGCACGGCTTCTCGACACATGTATTCAATGGCGTCCTGATCACCTAACCAGTCTGACCCTTTAATGGTGTCGTACATGTGCCAGTTCCAATGGTCTTCACCCATGTTGCCAAGCGATGCACTCATGCCGCCTTGCGCTGCAACTGTGTGTGAGCGGGTCGGGAACACTTTAGTGATACACGCAGTGGACAAGCCCTGTGCGGCCATACCTAAAGTGGCTCGCAGCCCGGCACCACCTGCACCGACGATAACAACGTCGTAGGTGTGGTCAATAATTTTGTAGGCGTTAGTCATAGTGATTATTAACAGTTATTTGTTGGTTACGCGAATGCGATGCGCATGACAGAGAACACACCAAGCACGGCAAAAAAAGCACACACCATGGTTACACCGATTACGATGGCAGTTCTTAAGCCGTGATTGCCAATGTAGTCTTCAATCACCATTTGCAAGCCTAGCTTGGCATGGTAAAAACCAACCAGGATAAGTAGCACCATCAACACGGATGTTATTGGTCCGCTCAGCCAACCGCGAATCTCTTCCTGACTCATGCCGGGTAAGGAGGCAACCGAAAAACACAGCCATAAAACCAATGGCACCATGGCGATCGCGGTAACGCGTTGCATCCAAAAGTGAGCGGTTCCTTCCTTGGCCGAACCGTGACCTTTTACTTGCGATAGTGGGGTTCTGAAGTTGCTCATGATGCGCTCGCTATAATCCAAGTAATAATGGTTAGCGCCACAGCAATGCCAATAGACACTTTCGCAGTTTTGTTCGCGGTTTCTAATTCGAAACCCATTCCAACATCCCAAAACAAGTGACGTATGCCGTTACACATATGAAAATATAAGGTAAAAGTGAAGCCGAATAAAACCAACTTGCCGAACCAAGAGTTGACCAACCACAAAATGGTGCTCGAGTCGGTGCCGCTTGCAGCTGCACTGGCAATCACTAAAACTAACAAAACCATGGCGGTACTGTTGATGACACCGGCAACACGATTACCAATAGACACGTAGGCGGTTATGGGTAATTTATAAATCTGCAAATGCGGCGACATTGGTCGCTTATCGTTCCAGGCCATGATTGCTTATCTCGACTTAATCGAATCGATTGTTAAAGGAGGTTATAATTAGGTTGGCTCAACATGCTAGAAATCGGTACATCGACCGTTTTTTTCCCAATCGCCGTAGCGTGTTGGTTCTGGCCCTTTTTGGCCACCATATTCTGGCGCTTTGTCGGTGGCAACGCTTGTCACAGTTTGCGCACCATTTTCAGGTGTAAGATCGGCACTGGCCGCATCACTAAGCGGGTCAGTGGGTGCCTGTGTACTAGCTGAGGCGTTATTTTTGGGCTCTTCAGGCCTGGGCATGTCGATTACCTTGGTTTCTGGCATATCTAGCTTCAAGAATTGATCCGGCGTCAAAACCTGATACGGTTATATTAGTCGGGTGGATCCCGCTCACAGTCTTGATGGTGAGCCAAAATGACAACACTTGGAAACACGCTAATTGTAGCAAAGTGCCGCGCCATTCGCTGAACTTGCGCGTTCACTCGATGGTCTGAAACAAACGAAAAACAGAGTCAAAAGTCGCATGAATACAGATTGGCAGGAAAAGTTGGCAGGTTTAGGGTCAAGCTTGGATATCGCAACCAGCAGCAATGCGCCTGTGGCACAAATCGATGGGCCAGCCGTGGTCGATCTATCGCCAATGGCGGTCGTGGATCTTACCGGGCCAGACGCCAGGGAATTTTTGCAAAATCAAGTGTGCAATGACTTAAGTGTGATGTCGGGTGAGCAAATTCAGCTAAATGGCTACTGCAATCCCAAAGGGCGGTTACTGGCTTTGTTTATCGCATACACACATCTCGATGGATATCGGCTGCTACTGCCCGAGTTGGTTGCGGCCAGTATGCTTAAACGCTTGCAAATGTTTGTCCTGCGAGCCGAGGTGACGATTACGCATCGCACTGATTTAGTGGTATCGGGTGTGGTGACCGACGTATCGGCAAGTCCAGAATTGCCTGCCCCGTTTGCAAGCGTGCCAAACCAAGTGCTGAGCAAAACCGGAGACGAACATGCACAGGTTTTACGTTGGCATGATTCATCACAACACGCCCGCTATTTGTGTGTTGGTGAAGCGGACACTGTTATCAAGCTTTGGCAAGATAGTCAGTTTGTTCATACCACCTATTCCTATTGGCGTTGGGGTGATATCAATGCCGGTATGCCAAACGTGTTTGCGTCTAGCGTTGAACAGTTCATACCACAAATGTTGAACATGCAATTGGTCGACGGACTGAGTTTTAAAAAAGGCTGTTACCCCGGGCAGGAAATTGTTGCTCGTATGCAATACCTTGGAAAATTAAAAAAACACATGAAGCATTTGCATGCAAAGGGTTTAGACAAGGCACCAGATCCTGGGCATGTGCTTACAACAGAATCTAACAATAACGCAGGGCAGGTGGTGGATGCCATTGTTGACGAGCATGGTGTGAACTTATTGGCTGTTGTAAACAAGGAAACGCCCGTAAGCGAACTTAAGCTTCAAGAGCAATCACTCACAGAAGCACCCATGCCTTATTCATTGAATCCAGACTCAGCAGCTACCGAGTAGCTTTTAGTGCCTATCGTGTATCGTGCCGCCAATATGGTGGACGCTCAGTTAGTGCTGGATGAACTAAAAGCAGCGGGTTTAAGTGCTCGTATTAGTGGCCAGTATTTAAGTGGCGCTGTTGGGGAAATCCCGCCTAATGAAGCGATAAGCGTTTGGGTGGATTCCGATCGCCAATACACATTAGCGCGGCAAGTGGTCACAGAATTTGAAGCCTCTCAACGAACCGGTGGCGCAGAAAAACCGTGCCATGGATGTGGTGAGATGCTAGCCCCGCAGTTCGGTAAGTGTTGGAACTGCGGAGCGTGGCAAAGTGTTGAACCCTAGTTAAGCAAAGTTGCCAGTTTACGACGGTACTGGCCGGTTAATGGGTCATCACCGAGCACATTGAACAGAGCTAATAATTGCTTGCGTGGTGCACCGTCGTTAAACTCAGGGTCCTTTTGCACGAGTTCCAGTAAGCCATCCATACCCGTTTGCACATCACCTGAAAGCGCTGTTGAAATGGCAAGTTGGTATCGGATTTCGCTACTCTCTGGGTTAGCTTGTAATTCGTCTTGCAGCACTTGTACAGATTTAGACGTGTCGGCTTCTCTTGCTAACTCCAACGTGCCCGATAAGCGATTCGCAGGTACTGAATCTTTTTGATCTTCGGGCAGGGCAGAGAGACAGCTAGCGGCTGTATCCAAGTCACCTGTGCTCACGCAGATTTGACCCAGCGCTAATAGGATTTCCGGGTTTGTTGGTTCCTCGGCCTGGGCTGCCTGCAAGTGCTCTCTTGCGCCATCAACGTTGCCTTGTTCATACATGGTCATGGCTTCATTAACGACACTGTTGCCGGATTCGGCACCCTCTTCGGTATCGGCGTCCGGACCACCTTCGGCAGGGGTAATGCCATTTTTCTCCAAGAATGCGCGCACTTCCGCTTCTGGGATAGCGCCCATAAATTCATCAGCGATTTGCTGATTGTGAAATAGCTTTACCGTTGGCAAACTGCGAATGCCCAATTGTTGCGCAATGCCTTGATGCTGTTCAGTGTCGAGCTTGGCGAGTACAAATCCACCGTTGTATTCAACGGCTAATTTTTCTAGAACGGGCATCAGTGCCTTACATGGGCCGCACCAATCTGCCCAGAAATCGACCAGAACCGGTTGGTTTACGGAGCCCTCGACAACAACTTCCATGAAATTTGTTTCATCGAGCGCGATGATGTGTGGTGAATCTGCCATGCTTGTGTGCTTCTACATTAATTCGGATGTAATAGTGTGTCGTCTGCGGGCGCTAACTTCAAGGGCTTTGGCCACATACTTAAGCGCTGTTTCACGAACTGATGCGCTACACTTTACGCTGACGTCAAGTTTTGCCGAGAAAACCGAGCTGAGAATACTATGAGCCGAGAATATGATGCCGCCTCCATTGAGGTGCTCAGTGGCCTCGATCCTGTGCGAAAACGTCCGGGGATGTACACCGATACCCAGCGCCCCAATCACTTAGCCCAGGAAGTCATCGACAACAGTGTCGATGAAGCGCTGGCCGGTCACGCAACTGATATCCAGGTAAAGCTCTACAAAGATGGCTCGTTAGAGGTTATCGATGATGGCCGCGGCATGCCGGTCGACATGCATCCAAAAATGAAGAAACCGGGGGTGGAAGTCATTCTGACCACCTTGCACGCAGGCGGAAAATTCTCCAACGATAACTATCGTTTCTCTGGCGGTTTGCATGGCGTGGGCGTGTCTGTGGTCAACGCCTTGTCCAAAAAGCTGGAAGTGTCCATTCGCCGAAAAGGGCATGAGTTTCTGGCGACGTTCAAAAATGGCAACGTTGATAAGAAGCTTAAACCGGTTAATAAAGTTGGCCAGCGCAATACCGGAACCCGTATTCGGTTCTGGCCGGATAAAAAATATTTCGATTCCGACAAAATTTCATTGATCAAGCTACGGCACTTGTTACGCGCAAAAGCGGTCTTGTGTCCAAAGCTTCGAGTGCGCTTACATGACGAAGCCAGCGGTGAAAAGGATGAATGGTTATATGAAGACGGTTTAGTTGATTATTTATTAAGTGCGGTAGAAGGCTATGAACGATTGCCCGCAGCGCCGCTGGCTGCCAATTTGGAAGCCAGTGCAGAAGCGGCCGAGTGGGCTGTGCTGTGGTTGCCTGAAGGCGGTGAGGTGGTGCAGGAGAGTTATGTGAATCTGGTTCCCACGGCACAAGGTGGTACCCATGTTAATGGCTTGCGCACCGGTCTGACCGATGCGATCAGAGAGTTTTGTGATTTTAGAAACCTGTTGCCGCGCGGTGTAAAGATAACGCCCGAAGATGTTTGGGATAAAGTGTGTTTTGTTTTGTCTACCAAAATGGAAGACCCGCAATTCTCAGGACAAACTAAAGAGCGCTTATCCTCACGCGAGGCTGCTGTGTTTGTAGCAGGTGTCGTAAAGGACGACACGGCGCAATGGTTAAACCAGCACCCAGAAACCGGCGATCAGATTGCCGCAATGGTTATCGCCAGTGCGCAACAACGCAGTCGCGCCGGAAAAAAAGTGGTGCGCAAAAAAGTCACCACTGGACCTGCGCTACCTGGCAAGTTGGCCGATTGTGCGTCTACCGATCTAGAACGCACCGAATTGTTTTTAGTAGAAGGCGATTCAGCAGGCGGTTCGGCCAAGCAAGCGCGCGATCGAGACTATCAAGCGGTTATGCCATTGCGCGGCAAAATCTTAAATACTTGGGAAACAGACGTGACCCAAATATTAGGTTCACAAGAGGTGCACGATATATCGGTGGCCATCGGTATTGAACCTGGTTCAACCGATCTATCCGGTTTACGCTACGGCAAAATTTGTATCCTGGCCGATGCAGATTCGGATGGTGCACACATCGCCACCTTGTTATGTGCGTTGTTTGTTCGACACTTTCGTACCCTTGTTGCCGCTGGCCATGTGTATGTGGCTATGCCGCCATTGTTTAGAATCGATGTAGCTAAAGATGTGTACTACGCTGTTGATGAACCTGAACGCCAAGCAATTCTTGATCGTATAGAAGCGGAAAAGAAAAAGGGTAAAGTCACCATCACACGTTTTAAGGGTTTGGGCGAAATGAACCCATTGCAATTGCGCGAAACATCGGTCGCGCCCGATACACGTAGGCTTATTCGTTTAACCATTCATGATGGTGACGATACGAATAAAATTATGGATATGTTGCTTGCGAAGAAACGGGCAAGTGATCGTAAGAGTTGGTTGGAAACCAAGGGTGATTTGGCTGATGTTTGAGTGACTTGCAAACTGGCCTACTTCACTGCGGACACATATTTGTTGTAGACTCATAACTCACTGAATACTAACGCGAGCATAAGGATATGCGACCACAATGCCCCGGCTGCCCGGAAAGTAGCCAACATGTCGTGCGTGACGGTACCT
>CALHOU010000082.1 GCA_938035945.1 uncultured Granulosicoccaceae bacterium | reverse complement strand
GATATCGTGCACTTCTACCGTGTGGTTTGCACCAATTGTTAGGTAACGATAAGTCCCCGGCGCAAGGAAAGCGTGAAAATCTCCATCCTTGTACAGGAGAGCACGTTGTAACTTGCGTATTTTGTATTTTCGATACAGCATTTTGCATTCTCCTTTTACGTTATAAAAATATCTCTCGCGTTTGTCGAGAGCTTAAGTGGCCCTGCTGCCACAAGCCTGCAGTGGATTGCCAGGATGAATAATCTGGATGATAAGCGCATCAATCAATCGAATGTGTATAGGCCAGGCAAATACTTAGCCCATACCTACAGACAATCACTGATCGGTGGGCAAACCACCGAAATCATTCATTCACTAACAACCGACGTTAGGCTTGCTGTTTGAGCTAGTAGCCAGTCCCGCACTACTATCTCAAACCGGCGGCAGAGGCCGTTGGTGGGTGAATCACCCAAAATTGTGGATTCGAACCACAAGGCGTATGCCATTACCATTTGATCTTGAAGGATCAAGGCAGATTTGGATTGGAATCGAACCAACCGTATACAGGTTTTTGGCCTGTTGCTCTCCCACTGAGCGACAAATCCCTCTCATCCATGTCCAACAGCTCGGTACACACCGTACGATGGTTAGTTTTAGTGTGCCAGCGAGGCCAATAACCTCGACCGCTGAATCAGTCAAACACAGGATGACTTATCACTACACGCTTTAACTACAAAGCACGTAGCTATTTTCTGTTATTACTCCAGCCATAAAAAAAGCCCTGAATGAACGAGTCAATCAGGGCTTTTACGCTTTTCTGAAAGACTCCTTATGTTGAGCCTTTCGTTGTTTTATCAACGTTTGCTCAACACCTCATACGTCCGTATACAGGACTCTGATTCTCAATCCCTGCAGCGCAGGCACAATCGAATCCACTCTTATAACTCGAAACTTTGGTTTCGATACAGAGCGCGCCGAGGCGTGATATATTGAGTTGTTGAATAATCATAAGGTGCGCGATTATACGCGTAGCTTTTTGGTTGTCAACAGTGAATGTGATTTCATTTCACACAACAAGTGCTAGCTAACAAAAAGAAGAGTGTTTGATTTTGAATACAGCAGGACTTGAACGCAACCTCAAGCTATACCCGTGGTACCAGGCAGCATCGGGATTCTTGGCATGGTTGCCCATCTTTTTTTTATTTTTCTTTCAATACGTAACACTCTCCGAAGCGCTAAAAATCAGCGCTTTTTATTACTTCGGTGTGTTTTTATTAGAAGTACCGTCGGGCTATTTTTCTGATCGATTGGGACGCAGACCCACGCTGTTACTTTCATGCGGTTTAGCGGTATTAGGCTACGGCATAATAATAGCCAACTCAACGTTCATTGGATTTGCGATAGGCCAGTTGTTTATTGCCGGCTACTTTTCATTTAAGTCAGGCAGCGATAACTCATTACTATTTGATAGCTTATCGGCGTTGGGCAGAGAATCTGAATATGCGCAGCGCGAAGCTACGGCGACTCGATTTAGCATGCTATCGATGGCAGCAGCTGCATTACTGGGCGGCCTTACAGGCGTAGTGAATCTTGTTATTCCCTACTATCTATCCGCATTTGGCGCCATCGTTGCCATGACATTGTGCTACCGATTTACTGAGCCCGAAACACACGAATCAGCGGCACCGTTTTTTAAACAGATTGGTATTTGTATCAGTCGACTTAAACAAAAACAATTGCTTTGGTGTTTCGTATTTTTCGTTCTTCTTTATTCATTGGAGCATGTACCGGCAGAGTTTAATCAAGCCTATGTATCATTGCTTAGCTTTAAGTGGTTTGGATTTGACGACTCAAGCGCCTTGGTGTCTGGCGTGATGGTCGCTATCTCCATGCTAAGCGGTGCATTTGGCGCAACGGTCAGTATTAGAGTGCTAGAGCGCTACGGTGCCCGTAAACTGCTGCTATCGGCGCTCGCGATCATGCTGCTTATTATCGCTGGCATGGCCAGCATGCTGCATGAAGCCATATTGCTGCTTGTGTTGTTCAGGAACTTTTCTATGGCGTTTTCCAACGCGCCGCTACTGGCCGTTATTTCGCCTCATCTACAAAGCAGTTACCGAGCTACCTACCTTTCTTTGCAAAGCCTGGCTGGCCGTCTGGGCTTCTCGATTATGCTTTATTCACTTTCAAAACTGGTAGATTCAACCGATCAAGCACAAACGGTTTCATGGCCTGAACTGCAAACTGCACTGGCGGCAGGTTTGGCTATAGGAGTGATCGGATTCATTCTTTTATGGGTGTTCCGGATTGAGGAACGCGACGAAGCCAGTGCAAGCTAAATTAGAAAAGAATCCATTTGTGCGCTGTGAACTTCACTCAGTTTCCCAGTCGCTGATCTAAGAATCATATGTATCGCGATACCATTTTCATTGGCAAAATCCAATGCTTCATCCGGCCCCATGATCATAAAAGCTGTCGATAAGGAGTCTGCCGCCATTGTAGTTTTTTCAACCACGGTCACTGATGCAAGCTCATGGTTTACCGGCACACCACTTCTAGGATCTATAGAATGTGAATACCTTACACCGCCATCAAGAAAAAAATTTCGATAATCACCTGACGTGGCTATCGCTCTATTGGGAAGAGATACGATTCTAAAAGCCGATTGTTGGTAGTCTGAAGGCCGCTCAATCGCTACTCGCCATTCTTTTCCATTTACATTTTTTCCACGCGAACGTAATTCACCACCGACTTCGACGAGATAATCATGGATATCATGCTTATCTAGAACAGCTGCCACTTTATCGACCGCGAATCCCTTAGCAATTCCAGATAAATCGAGCTGTACGTAATCTTTGCGTTTTCTTAATTTATTATTGGCAAATTCTAAGTCAATCTCCTGGTAACCAACTTGAGAGGTAGCGGCGTTTATTTCACTCACACTTGGTTTTTTAAAACCGCCCGTAGAATGCAGGCTATTGGCTCCAAATCCCCAAGCATTAACTAAGGGTGCAATAGTTATATCGAAAGCACCTTTTGAATTCTTACTCGTCTGCATGCCATGTTGAATCACTTGCATCATTGCATGAGGGATACTTTGCCATTCGAGATTCACAGATCGGTTAAATTTGCTAATTTCAGATTCTGGCCGCCAAGTAGACATTGTGCTATCGACGGCAATTAGTTCGTTGAGCACAATTTGGTGCAGAGAATTAACGGATTGGGTCTGAGCCCCCAGAGTCACGCTATAGCCAGTCCCCATTATCCGACCGGACATACTATTGAGTGAGCTTACTTGAGCCATACCGGTACGCCCAACAAGCGAGAGCGCACCTGCAGGAAGAAGCAAACAACCACCTAGGGCGAATCCCCTTTTTAGATATTTGCGTCTATTCATAATAATCAAACACCCTATGATCAAACACCCTAGGATCAAACACCAAAGGTTTAGCGACGAAGTGATTGGCCGCTTAATTTGTCGAACAGTTGTGTTTCACTCTTGCTTAATATTACACCAATTTTTTCACCGCGCTCAATTTTGACCTGGCCCGGCAAATGAACCGTAAAGGCCTCACTCTGACCAACCGTACCATACAAGTAGGTTTCTCCACCCAACTGTTCCGTGGTTTCAACTTCCATCACAAACTCTCCCTTGTCACTATCAACAACCTGCAGATGATTTGCACGTACCCCTATACTGAGCTCTTGATTTGCGGAAGCGTCAAACACAGCAGCATCGAGGGTAACCGTGGCGCCATCGGCGCTGCTCACTTCAACGCCAGTGGAACCAATACTTGCAACCTGAGCGTCCAGAAAATTCATGCGCGGTGAACCGATAAAGCCAGCCACGAACTTATTGACCGGATTATTGTAAATATCTAAGGGTTTGCCGTATTGTTCAATACGCCCGGCACGCAACACGGCAATTTTATCGGCCATTGTCATCGCTTCTACTTGATCATGCGTTACATACACCATCGTATTGCCCAGTCGATGATGCAGATTCCCTATTTCGCCTCGCATAGCAACGCGCAACTCCGCATCCAAATTTGAGAGCGGCTCATCGAATAAAAAGATCTTGGGTTCACGTACCACGGCACGACCGATTGCCACCCGTTGACGTTGACCACCTGATAATTGACCAGGTCGGCGTTTTAATAATTCCTCGATTTGCAGCATGCGCGCAGCTTCGTCTACACGACTATTAATTTCCGCTTTGGGCATGTTCAGATTTTCAAGGCCGAAAGACAGGTTGCTGCGCACCGTCATGTGTGGATAAAGCGCATACGACTGAAACACCATCGCTAAGCCACGTTTTGCCGCTGTAATATGATTAACAACATCACCTTCTATTAGGACTTCTCCGTCGGTGATTGACTCAAGACCCGCGATCATGCGAAGCAGCGTCGATTTTCCACAACCAGAAGGTCCGACAAAAACACAAAAATCACCACTATCAATTTGCAAATCGATGCCATGTACGACATCAACTTTGCCATACGATTTTTTAACGTTTTTAAGCTCTAGCGTTGCCAATGTCTTAACCCTGCGCTGTGTAGGTAAAGATTCATTACTTCAAACCCGAATTTGCTATACCGGTGGTGATGTACTTTTGCAAAAACACAAACACCAAGGTTGTTGGAATAAGGCTAACCACTGTCATGGCTAATCGATAATGCTCTTGACTTAAATGTTCACCGCGGAATTCCAGCAAACACAATTGGATTGTGTATGCCTCTTTTGTTGTGGCGATCGCAACCATTGGCAGGATGAGATCATTCCATCGCCAAATGACTGAAAGGATGCCCAGTGCAGCCATAGCAGGCAAGGCCAAAGGCAAAACAATTCGCCAATACACTTTCCACTCACTGGCAGCATCCATTCGCGCAGCCTCTAACAATTCATCGGGAATGGTCAGCATATATTGTCGCAACAGGAAAATACCCGTCGGCGTTGCCGCCCCCGGTATGATCACCCCCCATATCGAGCCGGATAAACCCGTTGCATTAATGGCTTTGAAGACGCCCACCAAGGTTATGGTAGCGGGTACCATCAAAGTGGCCAGTATCACCACAAAGAAAAACACCTGACCTCTAAATTGGTATTTGGATAATGCAAAAGCGGCCATCGAATTAATAAGCAAGGTTATTAGTGTGGCAATCACCGTCACTAACACAGAGTTGGTTATGCAGCCAACAAAATCAACGTTCACACCATACGCTTTACCACCCATCGGGTCGGTATAGTTATTCCATGCAGGTTTGATAATGCTATTGGCGGAAATGCTCTCTTTTGGCAGCCGCACAACTTTACCCGTTGGATCCGATAGAGATCGAGCGGATAGCATGGCTTGTCGTGTGGTGACGCTTGCAACAGCGTATGAAGTGGTTTCCCCGGTTTCAGGGTCAGGTGCGGTGACTAACACTTGGCTAACGAGACGGTTTGCCTTAAATGGCTTGATACCCAAATATTCTTTTAGCAAACGTTGTTGCTCAACATCCAGTTGAGCCATAACACTATCAATATCCAATTTTTCGCGAGCAGAGGCAGCCATTGAAGAGTAGCGTGTAAGCCAAGTCGGCAAACCCAAATCTTGGATCATGGTTCGTGTTTGCGTTGCAACAAGACCGAGATGGCTGCGCAATACGTAGAAATCTTTGCCTGATGATAAGGCTACAAACCCTTCTGGGTCGTGGAGCGCTTTTTCTTCTGGCCGAAGATCTGACCAATTGAGTACCCAGTCTGGCAAATCTGCCAGGAAAAAGATTTCACGACCGTCAGGGCCGTTAACAGTACCGCGACCGACGCGTTGATAGTCCGTGGGCAACAGTGAGATATCTTGTTTTTCGAGCTGAAAGTCAGACTTAATCGAATTAAGGGCAATCCAACAAACGGGTAAAAATATCAGTAAAAAACCGATGATAAGATAGAAGTAACACAGATAATCTGTGAGCGTAAAACGCTTTACACCACCGTGCTGCCCGCCTTGTGTGCGCGTTAAAAATGACCAAACCGCGCTCATGATTTACTCTGCCGACTCGATAAAGCAATTTGCAGCAGCGATAAACACACAAGCACAAGTGCCACGAGCAATGATGCCATCGCAGCCACGCCCAATCCGTGAGCTGTTGGTTGACCACGCAAACCAGATGCCTCGAAAATATACGCCACCAGTGATATCCAACTCACTTGCATGGCATAGAGTTCTTCGAACGCCTGAAATGCTTTAATTAACGCAAGCACCATCACCACTAGGAGCGTGGGCATGAGTAGGGGTAAAGTGATTTTGCGCAAGATTCGCCAATCACTGGTGCCGTCCATACTGGCCGCTTCGTATAAATCTTTTGGAATGGCCTGTAGGCCTGCCAACAGTATCAACATGTAGAAACCGAGGTGAGCCCAGGTATACACAAACACCGACCAGAACATGGTCCAACGTGGGTCGGTCAGCCATTGAATTGGATCATCAATAATTCCCCAATCCATTAGGGTCAGTGACAATACGCCTTGTCGTTTTAGAATCAAGGTCCATAAGAATCCAACCACTACTGGACTGAGCATCACCGGGTAGAAAAATATCGAACGCCAAAATCCACGGCCTATTATCTCGCGATTCAGTACCAATGCCGTAATCAGTGCCACCAACACCATAATAGGTACTTGTATGACAACAAACAGTACGGTGTCTTTTACAGCGGCCAAGAATTTTTCGTTTTCTTGATTAGCGCCGCCTGTGTCTATCTGTGTTTCAGATAACAGGCGCTGCAAGTTATCTGAACCTGAATACTCTCTTTGATCGAAGTTAATGCTTTGTCCGTCGGTGACAGAGAATCCGATATTGATGAACATTGGTGCAAAAGTAAAAATGCCGAAAATAAGCATATTGGGCAATAAAAAAAGATACGGCAAACTCGATGAGCCAGCACGCTTTTGAATCAATTCTAAAGGCCAGCCCAAGGCGGACATAAATCGTGAACCGATGGAACCTGAGGTTCGGCTCAACAACAGACCGATGATGAAATACGTAAGGACACCAATGGTCCACGACGTATTGGAAAAAGCATTAAGAATGGGATCAAGCATGGAGCTTTACTATAACAATAACCAATGCATGAAAAGTACAACAGAAGGATGATGTTTGGAAAAAAACACAATCAATCGATGCTCGGCATTAATAACCGAGCACCGATTCATTTGACTAGTACGAATTACTCGGCGATTTTTGCCGCTACATCCGCATCGATCTTAGTCAAAGCCTCATCAAGCGTGATTTCGCCAGTGATTGCCTTTGTTAGGTAATCTGGCACCACACCATAGATAACACCGTTTTTCGCATAGCCTTGGAATGCATAGGCTTGAGGCGTGCTATCAGCGGCCTTACCAGCATTTGCTGCAAATACCGATAATGCTTCTGACACAGCGGGTGAGGTATCACCGTAGTCAACACCACTTTGTTGCAAACCTTGATGGGCTGTGATGTTCTTGGTAGCCGCAGCAAATTTAGCGGCATTTTCGTCTTTAGCTAAGAAGTCGATAAACATCGCTGCTGCTTCAGGACTTTTAGATGATTTGAACGCTGCGATAGCCGCGCCACCAGGCATTGCACCGCAACCGCCCGCACCACATGGAATAGGCACTGCACGCCATTCAAAATCTTTGATGTTTGACGCGTAGTTGTTAATCATCCAAGAACCTGACATGTGCATAGCAACATCACCACTTAGGAACAATGGAGCTGCGTTCTTGTACTGAGTACCAGAACCTGCAGGCCAACCTTCAGCAGGCATCAAACCTTCTTTGTGCCAGCCAACAAAAGTTTCAGCAAATTTGCGAAAACCATCGTCAACCAAAATAGGCGTACCACTATCATCAAAGAATTTGGCCCCGTAAGAGAATGCCGGGCCCGCCATTCTGTGTGCGGTTCTATCCATCGCTAAACCAGCAGTTATACCCAGCGCTGATTTAACTTCACGAAGGGCTTCCGCCCAGTCATCCCAAGATGCACCCTCTTCAGGGATATCAACGCCTGCATCTTCGAACATAGTTACATTGATGTATGGGCCAGTGACTGTTAGCTGTGTCATCCAACCGTACACACCCTTGTCATCACCACCTGGTTGGCGGAACCAAGGTAAGGTTGCGCCGTAGTTCTTCTCCCAGCCAGCAACGTCAACGTACGGTGACAGATCAAGATAGTATTTGTTAAGACCGCCTAAGTTAGTTACGCGAGCAAGATCAGGTGCAGCATCTGTTTGCAATTGACTTTCAAATTGTTCTTTGATGATGTCGTAGCCAACAATTTCAGTGTTGACGGTGTGACCGGTTTCTGCTTTGAAGTCAGCCGCCATCTCAGACAAGACTTCGCACTCATTCGCATCCTGATAGCAAACAAACTTCAGTTCGTCGGCTTGGCTATAAGAAGTTGCAAGCAGTCCGGCAGTGATTACCGCCAACTTGTTGATACTAAATTTCATAGTTCCTCCGGTTAAAGCAACCCAGTGTGGGCATCGCTCAAGGTATGTTTCTTTATGCTTTATATAACGTCGATATACCGCGGGTTGAATGCACTGGCGTACTACCCAACAGGAATATCTTAGCTGTGCACTATCTTATGATAATCCGGCAGGAACGAACACACCTAAATGCCAATTTCCGCGCTCATATCCGGGTTATGAGCACAGAATTGGCCAAGTGATACAAAATATAGATCAATTTTAAATCAATGTCTTACAACGCATTTCACAGACTGCCTACCTACGCTAATAGCCCTACTCGCTGACTAATTGGTCCATAAGAGCGTTGCAGCGATTAAAGTCCGAACCTAATCCGAGCGTCCAGGAATCATCTGCATGCAGTTGCACCATACAATCGACATTGTTCGTATCGGCATCGGCAACCATTTCCACCACCGACAAAACGAGTTGACCTGTCGATTCGTTCGATAGCTCTGCCGCTAAGGAACGATAGCCAATACTCACATTATTAAGAATCATTTGCGCTGATGACAATGTGCAATTTTCAGCCACGGCGTTTTCTACCGCATCTAAACAATAACCACCAGAACCGGAGTATTCATAATGTGTAACGGAGATATCCGTATTCGATATATTAATTTGCGAATCACAAGCCATGATCAATGCACTGGCTTGACCATCGTAAGTATTAGGTAAACACTGGGCAAGCTCATCGCTTAGCGAACCTGTACTGTATTGTTGATTAACCTGAACGAAGGCTGCGCCGGCTGCGTGATCGATTCGATTTTCAAAGCTTGCCAACTTTTGCGCAAATGATATGTCGCCTATAACAATACCTTCGTACCGGGTATCAGATGTATGGTTGATAACGGTATAAACACCGTCCTGTACTAAGCAAGAACGAGTGCCGGCACAAACTTCGGCGTGGTTATCGTTTTCATCCTGTACTTGGTACCATCCGTTGTCTGGCCAACTAATGACTTGCCCATTCACGCTTATCGGAGAACCCTCGTTTGAAGATGTATTGGAAGATTCAGAATTCGAAGCTTCAGAATTTAATTGTGTCTGCCCCACTTGTACATCACGAACACGTTCACCATTACTGTGGTTTATAACCAAGTACGAGCCCGATGGCACTTCGCAAGAACGGCCGCCTGCACACACTTCCCTAAAATCACCCATGGTTTGTACTTGATACCAGCCATTATCCGGCCAACTCAGAACATTGCCATTAACTGTTATTGGGCCTGTATTGCTGGTCTGAGGTGATGCGGAGGCTGGCACATTTTGCACGGGTTCCGGCTCGGGCTCAGGTGTCGGTTCGGGCGGTGGTGCAGCGCTCGGTTGAGGTTCAGGTTGGGGTGTTGGCTCCGGATTCGGTGCGGGTGCAGGTTCTGCCGCCGGCTCGGGTTCTGGTTCGCTAACAACCGGCGATTGACCACCACCGAGCTTGTCATTGAAGACGCCACTCGTGAGCGAGCGAACGGTGGGAATAGACAGTGAGGTTTTCGGAGCACCACCTCCCCCAACGATTAACTTTCCATTGTAGACGCGTGCAACTGGCGCCAGTAATTTTTGTGGCAAGGTCGCAACTTGAGTCCAGTTATTTTTTATCCGATCGTATCGAATGACTTTGTTACCCGCGCCTGCCCCACCCACCATATAGATAAATCCATTATGTACAAATGTGGATGGTTCGCTATGAGATTCCGCAGCGGGCAAATTGGCTAATCGTTTCCAGCTATTGTTTGCTGGATTATAAGCGTGCACGAATGGCACGTTACCACCGGCAATACCAGGGCAGCCATCATGACCATTCTGCCCGCCTATGGCATAAATCAAGTTATTGAGTACTACGGTCGAAAAATGATTGCGTGCTAAAGGCATGCCTGCTGAAGCCGTTAGATCTTTCCATCCAGCGTTAGGCGAATTTAGATTGTAAGCATAATGAAAATTTACATCGCACTTGGCTTGTGCATCCACGCCCCCAAACATGTAAATTTTATTATTAACCAGAGCGGCACCACCGCCGGCCATGGGTCGAGGCAGCTTAGGACCTTTACGCCATTGCTTACTGTTGATGTTGTAAATCCATACATCACTGGTAACACGGCCGGGGTGAGCACCAACGCGCCCACCCAGCAACCAAACATCGGCCCCCACCCTTACAGTGCCAGTGTGCGTGACGGCGGTACCGTTGGCCACAGAGGTATTGCCAAGCAAGGTCCACTTTTTAGTGTTGGGATTGTATTTCTCTACGCTATTGCCAACAAACAGGCCACGAGAAAAACCATTGAACACATAGAGTTCGCCATTGTATTCAACCGCTGAGCTTTCGGATCTTTTTAATTTCATGTCAGCCTGATTGACCCAAGACTGAGCATGCACAACTGGGGAAATAATAAAAATGATTAACAAGCTGGCAGCACTGAGTATTCTGCGCATATTGAACTCCATGAATTCCTTCTAAACGCTATCGTCATCCAAGGGATAAAATGCAAAATTGCATTAAGCCATCACACCCAAGGTCCTTGCACACTTGTCCAAAACTTAAGCAGCTTGTTTTTTATAGAGCTGAGTGGCAAAGTTTTGGCGCGAACATCTGTAGTATGGAAGATAGATCAAAACAAATAAAGCGCACAAAAGCGTTATCGTTTATATAAACGTTGGATTGTTTTTTACAGGTTTATTTATGTACAAAATTGCACTCACTGATGAAGGACAAGTCGTTTCTTTAAGCACTGAAGGACAGTCAGTGCGCTTTCATACGATTTGGTTGAGAGACAATTCGCCCGATGATAAAACCCGATCAGCGATTAATGGTCAGCGATTGATCACTCTGAAAGATATACCGCAAGACATCAAAGCCTCTTATGCGGCTGTAGAAAATGATTTTGCTGAAATTACTTTTCAACCCGAAAACAAAACGGTTCAATTTCCGATCAATTGGCTGCTTGAACATCGATACGATCAGACGGATGATGCATCTAACAATGGGACTCGCTCACTGCTGGCAGATGATGTGAGCGCGTGGACTAGCAAACTACAAGAAAATCTGCCAGAAGCTGATTTTTCCGCCCTACAAAATGATGAAACTACATTGTTGCAATGGCTAGAGCATGTTGCACGTTTCGGATTTGCCAAAGTGAATAATGGCCCGATCGAAAGTTTAGCGTTAATGAAGTTAGTTGATCTGTTTGGTTATGTAAGAGAAACCAATTACGGGCGTCACTTCGAAGTGCGCACAGAGGTTAATGCCAACAACCTCGCCTACACCGGCATGGCACTACAAGCACACACAGACAATCCCTACCGGGACCCTATCCCAACCTTACAGATCTTGTACTGTCTGCAAAGCTCTACTGAAGGTGGCGATAGTTTGGTCGTCGATGGCTTTCAAGCCGCGAAATGCTTACAGCAAGAGAGCCCAGCATGGTTCTCACTATTAACACGATATTGTGCGCAATTTGAATATACCGGAAGCGAAGGTGTCGCACTCAAAGCCCGCCATCCGATGATTGAATTAAGCGCCGACGGTCAACTGAAAGCGATTCACTTTAATAATAGATCAGCCGCAACCTTTACCGATATTCCGTTTGCTGACATGCAGGAATACTACGCAGCCTACCGCAGATTTGGGGAACTGATTGATGATCCCAACAACGCGGTCGCTTTTCATCTGGAACCCGGCCAAGCCTTCATCGTGGATAACACACGTGTTCTTCACGCACGCACCGGCTTCTCAGGCGCCGGTGAGCGTTGGTTACAAGGTTGCTATGCTGACAAAGATGGATTACTTTCCAAGCTATACAGTTTGCGACATAAGCTACACTCCGAACACACGGCGTAAACACCATGACTCAAACAAATTTCGCTGAATTGACACAACATAATATCGTTGCATTCTTACAAAACATATTCGAACGCCGAGGTGATGAAGAGTACCTTGGAGAACCGGTCACCATGGCTCAGCATATGCTACAAGGTGCAACACTTGCCGAACAAAAAGGCTTAGATGAACGCATTGTGGTCGCCACCCTTTTGCATGACGTTGGACACTTCACCAGCGAATTCGGTATGTTCACGATAGAGGATACGCACGACAGGTTCCATGAGGTGGCAGGCGCGCAAGTACTAGAACCCTTTTTCCCAAGCATCGTAACGGATTGCGTCCGACATCATGTCGCTGCTAAACGCTACCTTTGCGCTACCAACTCAGAGTACTCTGAGAACCTATCGAGCGCATCGGTTCACTCCTTGTCGTTACAAGGAGGTCCAATGAATAACGAAGAGGTTAGCAACTTTGAACAGTTACCCAATTTAACAGACATTGTGGCTGTGCGCTTTTTAGATGATGCCGGAAAAAACGCTAACATGAACACGCCACCGTTCGACTATTTTATGCCCATGATTCAACGTGTGGTTGATGCACATTGCTGTGCAACTTAATCTAGATTTCGAAGTGCATTTGATATCCGGGTGAATACTTGAGTGTAACGGTCGTCACCGACTTACTCTCAAGCCAGGTTGTGCGCGTAGATGTCAGGATCGCTTCATCGACCGATAACCCCAGAGCCATTGCCAACTTTTTATTTGTGTTTTGCGCTTGAATTACGAATTCTCCGCTGGTGAACGGTACGTGTTGAACCAGCCATTCGTTTGCGCTTGTTTGCGCAAGGTCAACTTGTTTAATTTTTGGAATCGTTTTTACATTTATCCAACGATCTTCATAAATAAATGGCAATTCATCAGCATAGTGGATGGAACGAATATGCAGAGCAACTTCACTTGCCTTTATGTTTAGCGTTTTCGCAATAGCTTTCGAGGGTTGTTTGATTTTATTTTCAAGCAACTGGAATCGGTAGGCGGCACCTTGTGCCTCGACTTGGGTTCTGATAACAGGTATTTCTGCACGAACTTGTCGTGTCTTTTGTTTTGCAACGCGGGTACCAGCTTTGCGCTTTCGATCAACAACACCCGTTGCTGCTAGTTCTCTTAACGCGCGATTAACCGTCGTTCGCGCACAACCGTATTCTTGCGCTAGCTCTACCTCACCAGGAATTAGCTCACCGGGAGGCCAGGTAAGATTAATAATATTACGTTTTATGCGCTCGTGTATATCCTGCCATGTGTGCGCTCTACCATTAGCCATTTGGAAAACCTATAATTTTTGCATTAGCGCTGTCATGGATGCTTTATAGCGGGCAGCAATCTCTTCACGTTTTATATGCTGACCGTCAATCACTACGTGTGCGCCCACACTCCATACATCGGACACTAAGCTATCGTCAGCGGCGAATATCCACGCATCCAACCATTGATCTTCTTCAACAGCAATAAAGTTTGCCGATGATTTATCCAGCGCCAACAGATCAGCCTGACGCCCCGTAGCAATAGCGCCGGAATTTCTTTGCAAGGCCTGTGCGCCACCTTTTAGCGCAGCATCGTATAGCATGCGACCATTTGAGCGCGCACTCTGCGCATAGATTGCTCGCCCTTTATGTTGCAATCGTTGTGAGTACTCAAGTGTTCTTAGTTCTTCGCTTAGTGAGATTCTAATATTGGAGTCGGTTCCAATACCAAACACACCATTATTTCTCTGGAAAGCTACGCCGTCAAAAATGCCATCACCCAGATTAGATTCCGTTATCGGACAAAGGCCTACCGCAGCTCTTGTTTTAGCCAATTGTTCAGCCTCAAAGGGCTCCATTTGTGTTGCATGAATCAAGCACCATGAACTATTTAGTTCTTGGTTATCCAACAGCCACTCTACTGGACGCGCATTGGTGGCTGCTTTAAGCTCCTGCACTTCTGCCTCTTGCTCGGCTACATGAATATGTATCGGTCCGCCTTTTGCTAATTGAACCGCGTTTGAAAGTGTGGGTGCACTGACCGCACGTAGCGAGTGCGGTGCCAAGCCCAAAGACATGGTCCGTGAGAACGGTCTAATGAGCCTATGAGCATCGTTGTAGAGTTTTTCGAATGCGTCGAAGCTATTTCCAAAACGCAGTTGACCGTCTTTGAGCGCTCGTCCATCACAACCACCTTGTTCATACAAAACGGGTAATAAGCTTAGACCGATGCCACTCGTGTTCGCAGCGGATACCAGGCGTTCACACATTTCTGCGCATTGCATATAGGGTGTGCCGTCTATTTGATGATGCAGATAATGAAACTCACCCACCGAGGCGTAGCCTGATTCGAGCATCTCCATTTGTCCGAATGCGGCTATAGCCTCTGCATCATCTGGACTAATGTGCTGCAAGAATCCATACATTAGTTTTCGCCAACTCCAAAACGAATCCTTGGGATCGGGACCACGTGTTTCTGTCATACCAGCCATTGCACGTTGAAACGCATGGCTGTGTAAATTGGCCATTGCTGGCAATAAAATACCGACTTGAGTACCTTTCGGTTTTTGCTCTGCGCTCACCGTTGCGATAGTGCCCTGCGAATCTATCTCAACACAGACATCTTTCTGCCAGCCATTCTCCGTTAGCGCATGTTCTGCCCAAATGACCTTATGCGATTCGCTCATGTTCTGGTTGACT
Source organism: uncultured Granulosicoccaceae bacterium (assembly GCA_938035945.1). Lineage (GTDB taxonomy): Bacteria > Pseudomonadota > Gammaproteobacteria > Granulosicoccales > Granulosicoccaceae > Granulosicoccus. Next base: position 27,205 of record CALHOU010000082.1, on the reverse strand, counting down.
CTTATTATGTATGCACATAATATTATGTGTATGAGCGCGAGCAAAGTCAAACTGATTTAGTCTATGCAAAACGTAGTGTTAAATAATGCTGTTATCGCCACTTGCCAGCAAACAGAGAAAGCCTATGGGCTTATCAACAAGGGTGCAATCGCCATTATTAACGGACGTGTGCGCTGGTGTGGCACTTCTGAACAGCTACCCGATCAATTTAATTCCTTGCCCAGCAAAGACTGCCTGGGAAAACTGATTACCCCTGCCCTTATCGACTGTCACACGCATATTGTGCATGGTGGCCATCGTGCCACTGAATTTGAACAACGCCTCAATGGCCTTAGCTATGCAGACATATCAGCAGCTGGCGGCGGTATCGTCTCAACCATGAGCGCTACGCGAGCAGCAAGCGTGGAGGGGCTGATAGAACTTGCCTTACCACGCGTAGACTCGTTGATCAGCGAAGGCGTATCTGTTCTTGAAATTAAATCCGGCTATGGCCTCGACACGCAAACAGAATTAAACATGCTGCGGGCTGCGAAGGAAATTGCACGCTTAAGACCCGTATTGGTTAAAACCAGTTTTCTTGGCGCGCATGCTATCCCTGCTGAATACAAAGGTCGCGCCGATGCGTATATCGATGACGTGTGCATTCCCACCTTAGAATCGGCGCACAATGAAAAACTTGTCGATGCTGTCGACGGTTTTTGCGAATCCATTGCTTTCACCCCTGAACAAATAAAACGTGTATTTGAAAAAGCGCAGTCTTTATCGCTACCCGTTAAACTGCATGCTGAACAACTCTCTTTACTCGGCGGTGCTGAACTTGCGGCCCAATATAATGCCCTATCGGCAGACCACCTTGAATATGTGGATGATGCAGGCGTAAGGGCCTTGGCAGCCGCCGGCAGCGTCGCCGTTCTATTGCCCGGTGCGTTTTATACGCTAAAAGAGCAGCAAGCGCCGCCAGTTCATTTACTGCGTAAACATAATGTACCCATTGCAATAGCGACGGATTGTAACCCAGGCTCTTCACCATTGAGTTCACTGCTATTAACCATGAATATGGCGTGCACATTGTTTGGTCTGACACCCGAAGAAGCGTTACTGGGTGTAACGCGACACGCCGCTCAGGCGTTGGGCATTAATAACCGGGGTACGCTTGGCGAAGGGTTTGTAGCAGACCTACTGCTTTGGGATTGCTCGCATCCAGCAGAGCTGAGTTACCGAATCGGATTCAATCCGCTAATCGAACACGTACGAGCTAATTTCATTGAATAAAATTACACTCACTCCAGGCAAAACCACGCTTGCACAAATAAAAACCGTTGTTGACGCACCTGAGTTACCTATTTACCTGGACAAGCGCTGTCAGGCTGACGTAACAAAAGCGGCGAATGTTGTCGATGCAGTAGTCAACGCCGAGGAAGCTGTGTATGGGATTAACACAGGTTTTGGAAAGCTGGCTAATGTGCGTATCGACAAGTCAAACACGGTGCAATTACAACGCAACCTAATTTTATCCCATTGTGCAGGTGTGGGAGACTTGACTGATGAAACACGCGTGCGCGTAATGATGTGTTTAAAGCTATTGTCATTAGGACGTGGTGCGTCAGGTGTACGCTGGGAGCTAATCAATGCCATTGAAGATTTTTTAAATCACAGAATCACGCCTGTGGTGCCAACACAAGGCTCTGTTGGTGCGTCTGGCGATCTGGCACCGCTTGCCCATTTTGCAGCAGCTTTGATGGGTGAAGGCGAGGTGATTTATCAAGATCAACGAATGCCAGCGGCTGTGGCTATTGACAAGGCAGGACTCGCACCTATCGAACTCGTGGCAAAAGAAGGTTTGGCACTGATTAACGGAACCCAGTTTTCAACAGCTGTGGCAATAGTCTCATTGTTCGATGCCTGGTTATTAGCTAACACATCCATTTTATCAAGTGCATTAACCACCGATGCAATCATGGGGTCCACCGCTCCGCTGCAACCGGCTGTGCATGAACTTCGCGGGCATCGTGGGCAAATAGAAGTCGCAGCTGTTATGCGCGCCATAATGCGCGGCTCGAATATCCGGGAAAGCCATCGAGCCGACGACACTCGCGTGCAAGACCCTTACTGCATACGATGCCAACCGCAAGTTAATGGCGCTTGCATGGAGCTACTGCGTCAGGCTGGTGGTGTGTTAGAAATAGAAGCCAATGCAGTAACCGATAATCCACTGGTTATCGTGGATGATAGCCATTCCAACGGCGGGCATATTTACTCAGGCGGAAACTTCCATGCCGAACCAGTTGCGTTCGCTGCCGATCAAATCGCACTGGCGTTGGCAGAGATTGGCGCTATCGCGCAACGTCGCATCGCCTTAATGGTGGATCCCGTTCTTTCCTTCGACCTGCCACCTTTTTTAACGCCAGACCCAGGCTTGTGTTCCGGTTTTATGGTCGCTGAAATTACCAGTGCAGCTTTAATGAGCGAGAATAAACATTTAGCCAATCCCTGCTCTACTGATTCAACGCCTACCAGTGCGAATCAAGAAGATCATGTGTCGATGGCTGCACATGCCGCCGTTCGACTAAAAAAAATGAACCACAATCTTACGTATATTCTGGGGATTGAATTACTTTGCGCAGCTAGAGGCATTGAGTTTCGTGCACCTCTAGCAACGAGTGATAACTTGCAACGCCTTGTTGCTTGCATAAGAGAGGTGGTTCCGACCTTGAACGAAGATCGTTACATGGCAACAGATTTAGAATCGGCAGCAACACTCGTAAAAAGCGATATAGCGACCGTTGCTAATATAACAATCTCCCTGCCAACGCTCGGTCCTTTTAACAAAACCAGTGCAGCTTAAGCGGATTCCTACATGAGCAACAAAAATTCATCGCGTAGAAACAGTCGTGAAGTCTATCCACCAACCGGTACGCAACTAAGCGCCAAGAGCTGGGTGACCGAAGCGCCCATGCGTATGCTAATGAATAACCTACACCCTGATGTAGCTGAGAACCCTCAGGAACTGGTTGTGTATGGCGGCATTGGTCGTGCAGCACGTAGTTGGGAGGATTTTGATGCCATTGTCGATAGTTTGAAGACACTCGATGACACGCAAACGTTATTAGTGCAATCTGGTAAGCCTGTGGGCGTGTTTACCACCCACAAAGACGCTCCTCGCGTGCTTATCGCTAACTCTAATCTCGTACCACATTGGGCTAACTGGCAACATTTTAACGAGCTGGATAGACAAGGCTTAATGATGTATGGGCAAATGACAGCTGGCTCATGGATCTATATCGGCACCCAAGGCATTGTTCAAGGCACTTATGAAACCTTCGTTGAAGCAGGCCGACAGCATTATGCTGGTGATTTACAAGGTAAGTGGATTTTAACAGCAGGACTTGGTGGCATGGGTGGAGCCCAACCGCTGGCAGCTGTCATGGCAGGCGCTTGTTGCCTTGCCGTTGAATGCGATCCTGAACGAATCGATATGCGTTTGCGCACGCGCTATGTTGATGAAAAAGCAAACTCACTTGACGAAGCGCTTAGCTTGATCGAACAATGGACAAGCAAGGGAGAGACGAAATCAGTGGGTCTTGTTGGCAATGCCGCACAGATTTATCCTGAACTGCTAAAACGCGGTATCAAACCGGACATTGTCACAGATCAAACATCTGCCCACGACCCTGTACATGGATACTTGCCATTGAATTGGTCGTTGAGCGAATGGCACGCCGCCCAAGAACGTGATCCTGCGTCCGTTGAAAAGGCCGCTCGCGCGTCGATGAAAATACAGGTAGAAGCGATGGTCGAGTTTTGGAACCAGGGAGTTCCAACACTCGACTACGGCAATAATATTCGACAAGTTGCCCTTGAGGAAGGATTTAATAATGCCTTTGCTTTCCCAGGTTTTGTACCTGCGTATATTCGTCCGCTTTTTTGTCGTGGCGTAGGTCCGTTTCGATGGGTCGCACTTTCGGGTAACCCGGAAGACATCTATAAAACTGACGCGAAAGTAAAAGAAATTATTCCCGACGATGAACATTTGCACCACTGGCTTGACATGGCAAGAGAGCGAATTGAATTTCAAGGCTTACCGGCACGCATTTGTTGGGTAGGATTAGGTCAGCGACACAAGCTTGGCTTGGCGTTTAACGAAATGGTTAAGAACGGTGAATTAGAAGCACCTGTTGTTATTGGACGTGACCATTTGGATTCAGGCTCGGTTGCCTCACCAAACCGCGAAACCGAATCCATGAAAGACGGTTCGGATGCCGTGTCTGATTGGCCGCTACTCAATGCGCTACTCAATTGTGCATCTGGCGCAACCTGGGTATCAATACATCATGGCGGTGGCGTGGGTATGGGATTTTCACAACACGCCGGCATGGTGATTTGTGCCGACGGCACTGATGACGCCGCTCGACGCATCGAACGTGTGCTGTGGAACGACCCGGCCACAGGCGTTATGCGTCATGCCGACGCTGGCTACGATTCAGCCATTGCCTGCGCCAAAAAACATAATTTACAGCTGCCAGCAATTCTTGCAAACAGGAAAGGATAAATAGCCAGTAATCTTTAACGCATCAGGGATCAAGCGCATTGGTCGTTACCGTTATTGTCGTAACACTAAAACGTCAATAAGGGATGACCATGAGAAACTACTCAGCAGTAAAGTTGCCATTACTAATAGCTTTTAGTCTGGTTCTATCGGCCTGTGCGAACAAGCCAAAAAAAGAGGCTGCACCAGATCTTGGCGCAGCTGTCGTAGCCCCGAGCGCCAGCGCACCTGAAATTGTCGCCACGCCTCGCGGACCGAGCCTGACCTTAAACAACGTATTGTTTGACTTCGAACAATCGACATTACGCACCGAAGCTCAGGACACGGTCGCCAAAGCGGTGGCGTATCTAAAAGCCAATCCTGAACGCAATGCACTCATTGAAGGTCATACCGATCACACAGGCGATGAATCTTATAATCATGGACTCTCAGTAGAACGTTCTGAATCTGTTCGGGAAGCATTGGTTGCACAAGGTATTGAGAATGGACGGATTATCACCGTAGGCTTAGGCGAAAGCAGCCCTATAGCCGACAACACAAGCCTGTCGGGGCGCCAAACCAATAGACGCGTCGAGATTATATTTAAGAGCGCGAACTAGTCGAAAATAGTTCTGATTACAACGATGGCTTACATTTTGTCGTTAATAAATTAGCAGTCGCTGCAGAGAACTAAAGCGCTTATGGTGGTAAGGTTTCGGTTATATGAAACCGAACTACTACTTCGATAACGCAGCCACTACTTGGCCGAAACCGGAATCCGTGTATCAGTACATGGATTCCTTTTTTCGTTCTAGCGGCGTTAACCCCGGCAGGGGTGGTCATGCCATGTCGGCCGACGCTGGCGCCATGACCTATCAAGCGCGTCAAATGCTTGCACAGTTCTTCGGCTTTTTCGGCGATGCCAATCGCGTTGTATTTACCCTAAACGCAACCGATTCTTTAAACACGGCGATATCCGGTTTACTCGACGCGGGCGACCACATCGTTACAACGCGGCTCGAACATAATGCCGTGCTACGTATCAGTAATTACATTGAGCGCGACTCCAGAATCGAAGTAACTCGCGTGCCAGGTAATACCGATGGCTATGTTAATCCGCAAGATATAGAAAATTCCATTAAAAGCAACACGCGCATGATTATATTTAATCATGCATCGAACGTGCTCGGCACAGTACAACCACTAGAGCAAGTTGCACAAATTGCCAAGACGCATAATCTTTTATTGGTTGTAGACACGGCACAATCCGCTGGCATACGACCAATCAAAATGGATGAGTACGGTATTGATGTACTCACCTTTACAGGGCACAAAGGCCTGTTTGGTCCGATGGGTGTTGGTGGTTTAATCGTTGCCGAAAACATTAGCGTTCGCCCCGCTCGCTACGGTGGAACGGGTGTTAACTCAATAGCACCCTTTCAACCCGAACAATACCCACAAGTGCTGGAAGCTGGCACGGCGCCCCTGCCAGGTATTGCAGGCCTACATGCAGCGCAGCTTTGGTTTCGTGAACTTGGCAGAAACCAGCAACGTGAAAATAATATGCCTGCAAGCGATTCACATGCCCAACTTTGTGAATACGCGATACAGCACATACATCGCACCGAGCAGAATCACGTAGAACAAATTGAAAATCAGTTAAAGCAATTTCAAAAGGTTAAACTGGTGGGCAAGCCACGGCGCCATGAGCGGGTGGCAGTTGTCAATTTCATCGTTGAGGGAATGTCGGCTGAGCAAGTCGGCGATCGACTTGATGCTGATCATCATGTTTGCGTACGTGCAGGCTTGCACTGCGCGCCACTTGTTCATATAGACGCAGGTACTGCCGAGATCGGCGGAAGCGTGCGTGTGTCCCCGGGTTATTTTACCGATGATGAAGACATGGCGGCACTACTCAATGGTTTGCAAGACATTTTGAGCTAGTGCGCCACATGTTATTCAACATTAGAGACCCACAATACCGTGCTGATGAATATCGCGTTAGAATCGACTTTCCACGTCGTAGATTGCACTAAAAGTATTACTCGATACAGATAGCAATAACGTAGTATATTAAGTCTATATTTTTGAGTCATTAAAACCCACTCCACTATAGGTTTGCAAGCCATGCACAGCCACGATGATGACGACCATTCGCATTTAACAGATACGGAAGCTCGGGTTCGCGCATTAGAAAGTTTACTCAGTGAAAAAGGCTATTTGGACAGTGCGGCCGTTGATGAAATTGTGCAAACCTATGAAACAAAAATCGGACCGCAAAACGGCGCACACGTTGTTGCCAAAGCTTGGTGCAATCCAGAATTTAACGCGTGGCTAAAAGATGATGCAACCGCTGCTATTCATTCGCTAGGCTACACTTCGCGCCAAGGTGAGCACATGGTGGCTGTATTTAATTCCATTGACACGCACCATTTAATCGTATGCACATTGTGTTCGTGCTATCCATGGTCAGTACTCGGTTTACCACCAACTTGGTATAAGTCTCCACCTTTTCGCTCGCGTGCCGTTATAGAACCAAGGAGTGTGTTAGCAGATTTCGGTTTAGAATTACCAGCATCAACAAAAATAGAAGTGCACGATTCAACGGCCGAGATACGCTACCTGGTAATTCCACAACGCCCCGATAATACCGAGTCTATGAATGAAACAGACTTGGCAAAACTGGTTACCCGCAATGCCATGATCGGAACTGCGCTGGTAAAAGCACCGGGAGCTACATCTTGAACGGCGGCGCAGATTTAGGCGGCATGATGGGCTTTGGACCCGTTATAGAAGAAGAAAACGAACCAAACTTTCATGCACCTTGGGAAGCTCGCGTATTAGGCATGACCGTAGCCTTAGGTGCGTGTGGTCTTTGGAATATCGATCAAAGCCGATACGCACGCGAAAGTATGCAGCCAGCTGACTATATGAAATCGTCTTACTACCATGTGTGGCTGCATGGGATAAGCAGCTTATTAAAAGATCGTGGCATGATTACAGACGATGAATTAGTCGCTGGAAAACAACTACAACCAGCCGTTGCTATAAAACGAAAACTACTTCCGCAAGATGTGCACGCGGTTTTAATGGCTGGCGGCCCAGCAAATAGAGAACAAACCGGTGCAGCGCAATTTAAAGTCGGTGATCGTGTAAGAACAATGAATACACACCCCACGACACACACACGGCTACCGCGCTACGCACGCGATAAGGCAGGCATCATATCCAAAGTGCATGGCGTGCATGTATTTCCAGACTCCAGCGCTCAGGGCTTAGGCGAAGCACCAAGCTGGCTATACCAGGTGACATTTACAGCAACCACGCTCTGGGGAGAAGATAAAAACGAGAACGACACAGTTTCGCTGGACTTATGGCAACCACACTTGCGAATAGAATCATGAACGATGTCAACCTTTCATCACTTCCTGATATGGTGCTCGTAGACGACGAGCCAGTATTCAACGAACCTTGGGAAGCGCAAGCGTTTGCTATGGTTATTAACCTACATCAAAAGAATGCTTTTAGTTGGAGCGAATGGGCAACTGCGCTATCGGCTGAAATTCACAGTGGCGAGCAACGCAGTTACTACCAACACTGGCTGCACGCGCTGGAAAATCTAGTGGCTTCGAAAAGCCTTACCACTAGTACGGCTCTTGTGGCTCGAAAAAACGAATGGCACGAGGCGGCTGCAAGGACACCGCATGGCGACCCAATAGAGCTAAATAGATAACCTGGAAATGTCCCTACCTACCGTCGACATAGATTTAGTCGCGTTCACAGCAGACCCGTATCCCATTTTAGCGGAATTACGTAAACACACGCCCATCTGTTTTGTGCCTCAACTACAAGCAACCTTATTAACTCAGCACGACGATATCTTCACCTGTGAAAAACTGGTGGATATATTTTCTTCCGACCAGCCTGGTGGATTGATGAACGAGCTCATGGGTAAGAACATGATGCGCAAAGACGGTGATGCCCATTTATTGGAACGACGTCAGGCTCAACCCGCACTCTCACCTCGAACCGTAAAATCAGTTTGGAAATCACTGTGTGAACGAGCAACATCGGATGTGCTGGACGGACTGGAAAACCAAGACACGTGCGACCTGGTTAGAGACTACGCCATGCCAGTTTCAGCACACGCATTGCGTTTTATAACCGGACTAACGAACATGTCGCCTGAGCAGCTCGATAATAGTTCTCAGGCAATGATTGATGGCATCGCCAATTACGCTGGCGACCCACTCATTCAACAACGCTGCGAACAAGGCACTCAACTTATTGATGATTGTATTGATGACATGTTGAAAGCAGATACACTATTATCTGAACATTCAATGCTCGCGGCACTCATGCGAGCACAACAACCGCTGGAAAGCGTTCGTGCAAACATAAAGCTCGCTATCAGCGGTGGACAAAACGAACCGCGTGATGCTATTGCAGGCGCTACTTGGGCATTGCTATCGCATCGTGATCAACTAGATAATATTTTAAATCACGGTAGCACCTGGCTACATGCATTTGAAGAATACGCTCGATGGATATCCCCGATTGGGATGTCTCCACGCAGAATTGCAAAAGACTTCAATCACAAAGGGTTTCACATCCAAGCAGAATCGCGCGCCTTTTTGATGTTTGGTAGTGGCAACCGGGATGAATCTGTTTTTGAGCAGGCCGATCAGTTTGACATAACACGTAGCAACTCAAAGTCACTCAGCTTTGGTGCCGGGCCGCATTTTTGTGCAGGTGCTGCCACATCGAGAATGCTTATAGGTGGTGTCGCACTGCCAATGTTATTCGATCGTTTTCCAAACATTCAATTATTAGAAGAGCCAGTTTTTAGCGGATGGGCATTCCGCGGCCCTGTGACCATGCCGGTAAAACTTAAATAACGTACACTAGGCTCAGCATCCATCAATCAACACGATAAACAAGCAATCACTATGTACTACGACGCAGACCAACCGCACGGGCTTGCCTTCAATCCTTTCAAAGCCATTATCGCTCCTCGGCCAATTGGTTGGATTTCTACACTTGATACCAACGGCATTCCAAACCTTGCGCCTTACAGTTATTTTAACGCTGTCACCGATAGCCCACCGATGCTCATGTTCAGTAGTGAATCATTAAAAGACAGTGCAAAAAATGCGGCAGATACGGGTGAATTTGCATTTTCCTTAGCCACAGTGGCCTTACAGCACGAAATGAACACCAGCAGTGACACTGTGCCAGCACATGAGAACGAGTACGAAAACGCAAAACTTGCGATGGCTGAATGCAGACACATAGCAGCACCGCGCGTGGCATTAAGCCCAGCTTCAATGGAATGCGTAACTGTTTCGTGCACCGAAGTGTTGGACAAAGATAACCAACCAACGAACAGTTTTTTGATCATTGGCCAAGTGGTTGGCATTCACATAGACGATCAATTTATCGTGGATGGTAGATTTGATACCGCGGCGGCTAATCCATTAGCACGCTGTGGATATCGAGACTATGCTGCCGTCTCTGAAGTGTTTGAAATTATGCGACCAACTGATGGTGAGGCATACGACGGTGTCGATCGTTAGGCTACTTCGAACAAGCCAGCTGCACCCATACCACCACCAACGCACATAGACACCACAACGTATTTAACACCACGTCGTTTGCCTTCAATAAGTGCGTGACCAACCAGCCGAGCGCCGGTCATACCATATGGGTGACCTATCGAAATAGCCCCGCCATTGACATTATAAATCTCTGGATCGATATTCAGTTCGTTGCGACAGTACAACACCTGACAAGCGAACGCTTCGTTTAATTCCCACAGGCCAATATCATGCATTTTTAATCCAGTTTGCTTTAACAACTTAGGAATCGCGTAGATCGGACCGATGCCCATCTCTTCTGGTGCGTTCCCGGCAACCGCCATACCTCGGTATATGCCCAGTGGTTCTAAACCCTGTTGATGTGCCATAGCACCATCCATCAACACACAAGCTGATGCGCCATCTGAAAGCTGACTCGCATTGCCAGCAGTCACACTACCTCCTTCAATAACCGGATTTAACCCAGCGAGTTTTTCTGCGGTAGTTCCAGGGCGGTTACCCTCATCTTTATTCAGGCTAACGTTTTCCAGAGTTTCTTCCCCGGTTTCCTTATTGCGAACGATCTTGATTGTATCTATCGGAACTATTTCATCATCAAAGCGGCCTGCTTCTTGAGCCTGCGCTGTTCGTCGTTGAGATTCTGCTGCGTACACGTCCTGTTCTTCTCGTGAAATGCCAAACGTATTCACCACATTTTCAGCCGTTTTAAGCATTGGCATGTAGGCATGTGTTGCCTGTGCAATAACATTGTCATCTTTTTCGTCGGCCACCCATTGCATGTATTGATTTTGTACAGCAGAGATATTGTCTTGGCCGCCAGCGACCACAATACTTTGCCCATCCACAATGATTTGTTTGGCGGCTGTCGCTATTGCCATTAAACCTGATGAACACTGACGATCGATAGTTTGCCCTGGCACAGTAACCGGCAAACCGGCTGCAAGCGACGATAATCTGGCCACGTTCATACCTGCCGTACCTGCCGTTAGTACAGCACCAATAACCACATCATCAATTTGCTCAGGGTCGACACCCGAGCGCTTGACAGCATGCGAAATCGCGTGGCCCGTCATCGTTGGAGATTTCGTATTGTTTAGGGAACCTCGGAAGGCCATGCCAATTGGCGTGCGTGCAGTAGAGACAATGACAGCATCTTTCATAGAATTTCGAATCGATTCAGGTTTGAGCGGTTATACTTGATAATAGCAGGTGAGTAAGCCTTCGATAACACACCTACCAACGAATTCCTTCACAAGCCAACTAAAAACGTTTCGTGACACTATCCTCTACACGCATGGTATGGCTTTGTGGCTTGTTAATGTCACTGACCGCTTTTTCAATTGACATCACATTGCCGCTGTTTAGCGAAATTGCCCGTGAATTCAATACCAACATTGATCAAGTTCCCCTGACCATAACGTTCTACATGGTATTCACGGGTATTGGCCTCTTCTTTTTCGGCTGTTTGTCTGATCGCTACGGTAGGCGTTGGATATTAGCGATGGGCTTGGGTATTTTCATTATTGGCGGACTATTAGCTTTGCGCGCAGATTCTTTGTTTGAGTTGATCAGTGCTCGTGCCATTCAGGGATTTGGGGCTGCGGCCCCAAACATTTTGTCACGCGCCATTATCAGAGACTTGTATACCGGAAAAGAACTTGCCCAGAAGATGGCCATAGCCACCGGAATATTCTCTGTGGGCCCCATCCTGGCTCCACTTACAGGGGCTGCGATACTTGAGCTAGGCGGGCAATGGAACTGGATATTTTTGATTATGATTGCCTATTGCGCGCTACTACTGTTTTGTTTGCTCGCGTTTACAAAAGAATCAAACCTCGATAAAAATGTTAAAGCAACCCAACTGAGTACCATTGCTAACAACACAAAAACTATATTTGGAAACCAGCAATCAAGATATTTTATCGCGATCAGTGCCATTATTGCGATCAGCTTATTGCTTATTATTTCCACTAGTCCGTCTGTTTACGCAAAAACATTCAATATTTCAGGATCTATGTTTGCCCTGTTCTATGCTGTACACGGTATAGGCATTATCTTCGGGCAAATTGCAAATCACCGATTAATTGATCGAATTGGTATTGTGTCGACGAGCATTGTTGCTACCATCGTAATGTTAGTGGGTGCATTAAGTATTAGTGTTTGGCCTTTAATAGACATACTATCGCCGTGGACGGTCAGTTTTTCTATTACTATTTTTGCATTGGGTTATTTAGGTGTCGTTGCCAACGCCACAAGTTTATTATTACAATCACATGGTGATATCGTCGGCTTTACAGCAGCACTGCAAGGCACGATCACAATGCTTTTCTCAGGTCTTGTCGCTGGTCTTTTATCTGTATTTATACAGGAGAATATTGTGATTTGGGGCTTAACCATTGCGGCCGGCCCTGCGTTAGTGCTGATGTTATTATTACGTTGGCAAAAAACAACACCGCTTTAGAACCGGGTAACACGCGACTAAATAAGATGCAGCATTAACTGAATTCGACTATCTGCGAGCATTGATTTTGCCATTAGCTTGCCTTGTTCAGTTTCCAACTTTTGATATTGATTTTCTAATCGATCTGCATATTGCCTGGGAGTCATCTCCATCCAATCACAAATAACTGCAATGCCTGGTACGCTATACCGCCAAAGCTTATCGGCATCACGTACGATGCGGTCATTCAAATGATGGGGCTCAGCGCGAGTGTCGTGTCCATCAATGATCTCGCACACAGCCTCGACAACCTCTTCACTCCAGCCAGTTGCACGTAAAACCTCTGTTCCCAAGCGCACGCCCTCTTCTTCGTGTAGATAACGCACATCTGTTTGCAAAAAATTTTCGCGACGAAAGCCTTCACTAAGAATACGGTCCATGTCGATTGAGTACCAACCTATGTCATGCAGTAAAATGGCTAATGAACAAATATCGTGATCTGCATCCGGATAGTGTTTCAAAAGCGTTTGAGCACACGCAAAAGATAATGGTATGTGAATGTCGTTCTTACGCGCACGCATATATTCTTCTGCAGCCTTCCACACAGCGTCGTAGCGCGAAGGGTCTTTCTCCAGCGCTGATGGGTTCTTTAACATTTTCAATGACTCATTCTGCTCGCAATGTTGTAGACCGGCGAGCCATCGCCGGCCTTTAGGTGTCCAATAACGAATAGATTTAATGTTAGAAAAAATACTCCACCATTTCATCAATTAAGCTTGTGTGGAACGCATCAACTCGTGCATTTGGCTGCTGTTGAAGCGCTCGCTCGATTATTGGGTCCTGGGCACGAATAGAAGTACCGGACATCTCTTCAATCATGGCATGGCCACAAAACGGAACATACATTTCCGAGTAGCCACCTTCGTGAGCGGCCACAAACTTACCATCCGTCACACTCATCAATTGCCGCGTCATGCTTCTGTAAGTCTCAGATATACACATCATTCTGGACAAGGGGTCAAACGAGCAAGCGTCAAATCCACAAGCAACAACCACTAGCTCTGGCGCAAACGCTTTTATTTTTGGCAGTACTAGCTTATCCATCACTTGTTGGTATGCCTTATCACCGCAACCTGGTGGCAACGGAATGTTCATATTGGCGTTCACCCCATCACCTTTGCCCGTGTGTTCCATATCGCCCGTATCCAGGGGATAGCAACGCTCTTGGTGAATAGAAATGGTCAGTACATCAGCACGATCATAAAAAATAGCCTCGGTACCATTCCCGTGGTGCACATCCCAATCCAACACGGCAACTCTCTGAACCAAGCCGTTCGCAATGGCCGCATCCACTGCCACACCGATATTGTTCAACAGACAAAAGCCATTTGGCCAATCAGGCAGACAATGATGACCGGGTGGACGAGACAATGCATAGGCATTCCGATACTCACCTTTCAATACGGATTCCACAGCCCCTTTCACTAAACCTGCCGACAACGCAGCTATTTCAAATGCACCCGGACCGAATGGCGTGCGAAGCCCAAGCTCTCCACCGCCAGCATCGGACAGAGTTTTAAATTCACTTAAATATTTTTCTGAATGCACCCGTTGTAAATCGTTCAGTGTGGCCTGGCTGGCGCTGCTCATAACCAACTGCTCAGCCAAGCCAGTAACGCTCAACAAGTTCTTAAGCCTACGTTTGGTTTCCGGCGCTTCCGGCAAGCCGCCAGCCACCATGGGCTGCACGTGCCCACCCACCTGTGCCATTTGTGCGTAGTTTCCACCACCATGCCAAAAACATTTCTCATCTGTGAAAAATGCCGTTTTGTTGGAATTCAATGACATAGATACCTCATGCGTTTCGTATAGTTTCGTTGGTTGCTGAAGGGCGTGTTTGCTCAGTATACTGACTGAATTGTATTTAACTTAAATTTCAGGCGCCACCCCATGAAAAACCTAAGAACCGTTTTTGCAGCCGCCGTGTTGCTTACCTGTTTCAGCATAGCATTCTCTGCCAACGCCTACGCCGCAAAAGCCGTGCTCGCTGGTGGCTGTTTTTGGTGCATGGAAAAGGACTTTGAAAGTTTAGAAGGGGTTAGTGAAGCAGTTTCAGGTTTTACCGGCGGTACTGCCAAAAACCCAACCTATCGTGGCGACCATACTGGCCACTACGAGGCGGTTGAAATTATTTACGACCCAGCAGTGGTCAGCTTCCAAGATCTGCTCGATCACTTTTGGGTCAACATTGATCCATTTGATGCGCGTGGGCAATTTTGCGATAAGGGTCATGAATATCTTGCGGCAATTTTTGTATCAACCGAAGAAGAAAAATCACTTGCCGAAAAGTCGAAACAAAAAGTGATTGAAATGTTCCCCGATCAAACAGTCGTAATGCCGATTCTGCCACTTGGCGAATTTTTTCCAATCAAGGGCAAAGAGATTCATCATCAAGACTTTTACAAAAAGAGCCCGAAACGCTACAAAGCCTATCGTTGGGGTTGTGGTCGTGATAAGCGTTTAAAAGAGGTATGGGGTGATTTGGCAACTGTTGAGTAACAATTAACTACAGTTCATCTAACTGCTTAAGTGTTTCGAGCAATGTTTTTAGTTTCTGCTTGCCCAGCACATCTTCAAAGCGTTTCGCGATGATGGCGGCTTCATCGAGATTGTTTTGAATTATTGTGCGACCCTTCGCTTCAATGGAAACAGTCTGACGTCGCCTGTCTTCTTGACTAACAACACGACTCACAAAACCTTTTTCTTCCATAGACTGCACGATTCGCGTCAAGCTTGGCATTAACAGGCAAGCTTGTTCAGCAAGTGTTGTCGAATCGAGTGGTCCTTGCTCTTGTAGTACTCTCAAGATGCGCCATTGCTGCTCCGTGATACCACTGGCAATCAACATTTGACGAATCGGCAACATGACTTTTTCGCGTGCGCGGGTTAACGCAATGGGTAGAGACCGGTCAGTGCTGGGAAGCAAGGCTGTCCGTGCATTAATGGCTTCGTGTTTTTTTGTAGATTGGCTGCTCATTGGGCACAGTAAATTGGTTTGTCACTCATTGGGCTTGTCCTATTGACAACACTTCTGGATATTATTTAACATATTAAGTAATATTGCACAACCGGCCGGCAATCGTGTTTGCTGGCGTTAGCGAATCCTTATTCGGAGTGAGTAGTCATGTCTGCGTTAGACGACAATATTGGAAAACTGCAGGACGCACTGAAGCATTTTCAAAATGCAGGCATTTTGAATCACATCAATGGTAGCGATGTACCGGCTATGAGCGGCGAAACGTTCCAGTCCGTGTCACCTGTTGATGAATCCATAATCTGCAACGTTGCCAGAGGGAGCGCAGATGACATAAACGCTGCTGCAAATGCGGCTAAAGATGCATTTGCACAATGGCGCGACATGCCCGCCAAACAACGAAAAACCATTTTGCTAAATATTGCAGACGGCATTGAACAAAGAGCAGAAGAAATTGCGCTTTGCGAATGTTGGGACACGGGGCAAGCCCTGCGCTTTATGTCTAAAGCCGCATTGAGGGCCGCAGAAAATTTTCGCTACTTCGCCGACCAAGTGCCGGGTGCGCGTGATGGTTTAAACCTACCATCGCCGACTTTAATGAACGTAACCACACGTGTGCCAATAGGTCCTGTTGGTATTATCACACCATGGAATACGCCATTCATGCTTTCAACATGGAAGATTGCACCAGCGCTCGCCTCTGGTTGCACTGTTGTGCATAAACCGGCTGAGCTCAGTCCGCTAACTGCCAGAATATTAATGGATATTGCGAAAGAGTCAGGACTGCCAGACGGTGTTTGGAATCTGGTTAATGGCCTTGGTGAAGATGCCGGTAAAGCACTGACAGAACACCCCGCTATTAAAGCCATTGCATTCGTTGGTGAAAGCCACACCGGCACGCTTATCGTAAAGCAAGGCGCTGACACGTTAAAACGTAACCACTTGGAACTCGGTGGCAAGAATCCTGTCATCGTTTTTCCTGATGCAAATTTGGATAGAGCCTTAGACGCAGCGATCTTCATGATCTACTCGATTAACGGTGAGCGTTGCACCTCCTCCTCGCGCTTGTTAGTGCATGAATCAATCAAGGATGAGTTCGAAGCTAAGTTAGTTGCGCGAGTGAACAACATCAAAGTTGGCCATCCGCTCGACCCAAGCACAGAAATTGGGCCACTTATTGCGCAAGATCATTTTGACAAAGTGACAAGTTATTTCGAGATTGCGAAAACCGATGGCGCAACGGTTGCCGCCGGTGGTGAGCGACAAGGTGACAAAGGTTATTTTGTGAAGCCCACGCTGTTTACACAAGCGAATAATGAGATGCGCATTGCACAGGAAGAGATATTCGGACCTGTGCTTACATCCATTCCATTCTCAACTCAAGCGCAGGCCGTACAGATAGCGAATGATATACCTTACGGTCTTACCGCCTATGTCTGGACGAATGACTTAACGCAAGCTTTGCAAGTCACTAACGAACTAGAAGCTGGCATGATCTGGGTAAATTCGGAAAACGTTAGACACTTACCCACACCCTTTGGTGGTGTAAAAGCCAGCGGCATAGGTCGTGACGGTGGTGATTACTCATTCGACTTTTACATGGAACAAAAACACATTGGTTTCGCAACCGGCGAACATAAGATCGCGCGCTTAGGCGCGTAACCTCATTAAGCACTGACAAACTAATTGATTCGACAAGCCCAGGAAAAAAGATGCCTTTGCCAGCCCCACAACTCTATCCGCCATTCAACATAGTGCGTCTTAGTCATGTCGAGTACCAAGTGACAGACCTTGTTAAAAGCCGAGCCTTTTATGTCGATACACTAGGGTTACAAGTCACTGATGAAACAGACTCGGTCATTTATTTACGAGCCATGGAAGAGCGTGGACATCATTGCATTGCCCTGCACCAAGCGCGTGAGGCCAATGTGTCGGTATTAGGTTTTAAAGTATTCGATGATGCGGATTTAGATAAAGCCGAAACATTTTTTAAAGCGCAAGGATTACCAACCGAATGGGTTGATAAACCGTACATGGGGCGCACGCTAAAATCGCTAGACCCCGATGGCATCCCACTTGAGTTCTACGCCTTGATGGATAGACTTCCATCTATCCACCAACAATACAAACTGTATAACGGCGTCAAACCACTTAGAATTGATCATGCCAATATGTTCAGTGCCAATGTCGACGCCAGCGTTGAATTCTATAACCGCATGGGTTTTCGTACCACGGAATACACAGAAGATGCTGAAACCGGTCGTATATGGGCAGCCTGGTTACACCGAAAAGGTGGTGTGCATGACATTGCCTTTACCAATGGTCGAGGACCACGTCTACACCACACCGCCTTTTGGGTACCAACGCCACTTAACATTATTGATCTTCTCGATCTTATGTCTACCACCGGTTATGTCGATAATATTGAGCGCGGTCCCGGACGGCATGGCATCTCGAATGCCTTCTTTCTGTATATAACCGATCCTGATGGACACCGAATAGAAATCTACTGTTCAGACTACCAAACCGTGGATCCAGATCACGAACCGATTAAGTGGGATTTAAAAGATCCTCAAAGACAAACCCTTTGGGGCGCCGCTGCACCACGCAGTTGGTTTGAACTTGGTTCAGCTTTTCAAAATGCAAAAATTGAAGAGCCTTCTTTACAAGCACAACCGATTGTTGCGCCTTAATTTCAAGAGTAACTGAGAACAAGCATCATGCTTACACTTAACGACCCCACCCTGTTGCGCCAAGCCGCACTCGTTGGCGATCAATGGATCGAAGCGACGTCTGATAATGCCATCGAGGTTAATAACCCTGCCACCGGTGAGATCATCGGCCGCGTGCCTCGACTAGGTGAAAACGAAACCGAAGAAGCCATTGATATGGCCGAAAAAGTGCGGCATACATGGGCGGCAAGAACGGCTAAGGAACGCGCAGCTGTGTTGCGACGTTGGTATGAGCTGATGATGGAGAATCAAGACGACTTAGCTGCAATCCTAACGGCAGAGCAAGGTAAACCCTTAGCCGAGGCAAAAGGTGAAATTGGGTATGGTGCATCCTTTATTGAGTGGTTTGCTGAAGAAGCCCGACGAGCTTATGGGGATGTTATACCAGGACATCAGGCAGACAAACGTATCATGGTACTCAAGCAACCGATTGGTGTAGTCGCTGCGATCACACCATGGAATTTCCCTAACGCCATGATTACCCGTAAAGCCGGTCCAGCGTTAGCCGCAGGTTGTGCCATGGTTATCAAACCCGCTAGTCAAACACCCTTCTCCGCTATTGCGATGGCGGTGCTGGCCGAACGTGCCGGTTTACCAGCTGGATTGTTTTCTGTGATCACCGGTAGCGCAAGTAAGATTGGTTCAGCGATGACACAAAGTCCTATCGTTAAGAAACTCACGTTCACAGGTTCTACTGAAATCGGCGCTCTGTTATATGCGCAGTGCGCACCTACAATTAAAAAACTAGGATTGGAGCTGGGTGGTAACGCGCCGTTTATCGTGTTCGATGATGCCGATATCGATGCAGCCATCGAAGGCGCCATTATTTCCAAATACCGAAATAATGGCCAAACCTGCGTTTGTGCAAACCGAATTTATGTGCAATCGGGTGCTTACGATGAATTTGCGCAAAAGCTAAAAGCTAAACTTGAAACTCTACCGATCGGCAACGGTGCCGATGAAGGTGTTGTGTTCGGTCCAATGATTGATGAAGCCGCTGTAGCGAAAGTAGAAGAACACATTGCTGATGCTACGGCCAAGGGCGGCGTAGTCACGATGGGAGGCACTCGTCATGAATTAGGTGGCACGTTCTTTCAACCAACCATAATTACAGGCGTGACCCATGATATGTTGGTTAATAGCGAAGAAACCTTTGGACCATTAGCCCCTTTGATTAAATTTGAAAGCGAGGCGGATGTCATTCAAGCTGCAAACGATACAGAGTTTGGGCTTGCATCTTATTTTTATACGCAAGACCTTGCGCGAACCTGGCGTGTAACTGAAGCGCTGGACTACGGCATGGTTGGAATCAACACGGGCCTAATCTCTACTGCCGAAGCCCCTTTTGGTGGCGTAAAAATGTCAGGTCTGGGGCGTGAAGGATCAAAATACGGGCTCGACGAATTTATGGAAATGAAATACATGTGTATCGGAGGAATCGATGCGATTCCACAGGCTTAAACTATGAAATTCTCTACCTACAACAATAACGGTGAATCATTCTACGGCGCCAATACTGATGCTGGCATGATCGCGCTGTCACCCCATTTTCCACAATGGCCTACCATGCGAAACGTCATTGAAGCCGATGGCCTGGCAAAGCTTGCGACAAAATCCAACGAATTGAGTGTGACTCACACCGATTACACACTAGAAATCCCAATTCCGAATCCGGAGAAAATAATTTGCGTTGGCGTTAATTTCCCTGATCGAAACGCTGAGTATAAAGATGGCACTGAAGCGCCACCGAACATGTCATTGTTCCCGCGCTTTCCACGCTCTTTTACCGGGCACAATCAGTCATTAGTGCGGCCACCGGAATCCGAGAAACTCGATTATGAAGGTGAAATAGCCGTTGTGATAGGAAAAGCCGGTCGACGTATAAAACAAGCTGATGCCTACGATCATATAGCAGCTTTAAGTTTATGCAACGAAGGTACTATTCGCGACTGGGTGAGGCATGCCAAGTTCAACGTGACTCAGGGCAAGAACTGGGATAATTCTGGTGCGATTGGGCCGTGGTTAGTTCCGTTTAGCGGTGCTGAGCAACTCGATGACATTCACCTCACTACCCATGTGAATGGTGAGCTTCGCCAAGATGACAGAACCAGCCGTATGCTTTTTCCTATTCGCCGGCAAATTGAATATATCTCAACGTTTACCACTCTGGTTCCTGGTGACATCATAATAACCGGCACACCGACGGGTGCGGGCGCCAGATTTGACCCGCCTAAATTTCTAAAACCAGGAGACGAGATTACTGTTACCGCCGATGGCATTGGCAGCTTAGTCAATACAGTAAAGGACGAAACATGAGTTTATCTGATGCGGAAGTCGAAGACACGGCTAAGGCCTTAGTCGATGCTGAAACCCACTCAAAGCAAATAGGCTTACTGTCCTTACAGTTTCCGCAGCTGGATATGAGCGATGCTTATCGCATTCAATCTGGCATTATGGCGCACAAGCTTGACGCAGGAAGACAGGTTATTGGTTGGAAAATTGGCTTAACGTCAAAAGCTATGCAACAAGCCTTGAACATCGATATACCTGACAGCGGTATTCTATTCGATGACATGGCGTTTGATACCGATAGCACCGTACCCGCTGGACGCTTTATTCAACCACGAATAGAGGCAGAAATTGCGTTTGTTATGAAAGAAAAAATTGGCGGCGCAAACGTAACCAAAAACGACGTTATTCAAGCCATTGATTACGTCACGCCTGCAATTGAAATACTTGACACAAGAATCGTTCGACAAGACAAAGAAACGGGTAGAACACGGAACGTAAACGATACTATCTCTGATAACGCCGCCAATGCAGGTATTGTAGTTGGCAAAGAACGGCATGCAATCGATGCACATGATCTGCGTTGGGTAGGTGCCATCGTTAGCGCAAACGGCGCAGTCGAAGAAACGGGACTTGGCGCCGGCGTTCTTAATGATCCAGTCGAAAGTGTGCTTTGGCTTATCCAACGCATGGCTCAGTACGGACAACAGGTCGAACCTGGCCATGTCATTTTATCCGGGAGTTTTATTCGTCCGCTTGAGTGCCCACCCGGCACCTCGGTTGAAGCAGACTTTGGTAGCTTTGGTCGTGTTGGTATCAATTTCGGTTAAGCGTTTTTTCTTTGACTTTAGGCCAACAAACTAGTCATTGTCATTCAAACCAGCACCAGCGCCTAATTCGCGCGAACGCTCACTGGCCGGTGCGTAAGTGTTATGGGCGTACACACCCAATGCTTTCCAAACGTCTTCGCTGACCACTGCCCTGGTTTTACGCTCAGGAACGTGCAAACCGGTGAACTCAACTTCACCGGCACCGGCCACACGACATAGAAGCGTACTGGCCTTTTCAACCTCGTACAGGTTCGAGGAGGATGTTTTGATGTGCACCCCATCGGTTGCGAGATTTTCATTGTTAAACTCGAGCACTATAATCGTTTCACACCGTTGCGCGATATCAGCCACAAACGGCAACAACAGTTCCGGACTCAACACATCCGTCATCAAAACTTTTGATTCGCGTGCCTTTATGTCGAACGAATCTGAGAGTGCGCACCCCGCGGCTATTGGACACAAGTATTCGCCTTGCGCATAATAATTTTCGCCCAAAGCTTTAGGCAACGTGTCCATTATATTAACTGATGAATCGATCTGATTTAACAGTGGCAATAGCATGGAACAATGTGGCAGGTTATGGTGCGCTAACCAATATACGGCGCGAGACACTTCCTCCGCCATACCCCAACTATATCCAGCACCTCTTGCACTTAGCTTTGCTCGGCTGGCTAATTCGTTTAACGAATAATCGATCATTGCGGTACGATTCTAGCCAAAACTAAGGGTAGATCCAGAGGTCTGCATCTATGCTCCCGAGCTCTTCAGGGTAAGGGGCATTTCCAAACATACGGATACGTACCCATCGATCAGAGCGCGGATCAAAATGAATTGCACCGAAAAAAGATAGCTTACAACGTAACATATCAATTGGCATCAAAGAAGCGCTTATTGTATTGTCTTGGATTTCACCGTAAGGCAGATTTCGAAGCGTTTGAATTCGGCGAACCGTGTGCCGATGTTCAGGGTGTTTCAGTAAGAAGGATGCGACCGATCTATTGGCATCGACCGCCTCTATATCTTGTAACAGTTGTATTGCATCACGCGCCGGAGATAAGGGTTGTTCATAGTTCGCAATCGGTTCGTCGAAGCGTTCACCCAATCGAGGTTCTAATTTTTCTTCAGATACGTACCATGCCCTGGCACAGGCCGTTTTATCTGCCCAGTTAATATCAGCAGCCCAGCCATACTGAGATTCCAGCATTGATTTG
The DNA here is from genome assembly GCA_938035945.1 of uncultured Granulosicoccaceae bacterium. Taxonomy (GTDB): domain Bacteria; phylum Pseudomonadota; class Gammaproteobacteria; order Granulosicoccales; family Granulosicoccaceae; genus Granulosicoccus. The sequence goes on along the minus strand of CALHOU010000082.1, from coordinate 4,547 downwards.
ATACTGGATAATTTCATTGTGCCATTTATTGGGTTGATCGTCGGCTTATCCGTCCCCATACAATGAGCAAAGCCATCGACAAGCTCGCCGTAGGGTTCCAACAATAGCGATACAATAAATTCAACGGCTTCACTACTAAGATGTTGTTCAACCCAAAGATACAGAGTATTCCAAGGAGAATTATCCGCAAAATTAAACTCCTCGAGATGATGCGTTAACTGTTTCAGGTCTTCTTGTAGTTTCGCAACTTTACTTTTTTGAAGCTCATGATCCGTATTCCATGCGCGTATAGATTGGCATGCTTTTGCGAACAGTGTTTTAAATAAATCTATGTCGTCTGCAGACGCATATTCTATTGAGCGAACCTGCGCTAATGCTTCCTCTCTGGCAACAATCCAATTATTAAACAAAGAGGGATGATTAAGAATAAACGGCGCCATTCCCAAGCCCGTTGAATTACCAATTCCTAAGGAGCGAGCTAAATCGGCATCAAGCTTGATGGCGTTCTCACCGCCACGCACATTCGCCATGTGTTGAACCAAGTCCCTAACGAATGCGCGAATTAGATAAACAGTGAGCATTTCCACTTGAAAAGGGCCCACACATTCGGCGCGACTCGCGATGGCTTGACGATCTGCAGCACCAAATTTACCTGAACCATACACGGCCGTTGTCCGCATTAGGTAGCCAACAGCATCTAATTGAGCTTTATCAGGTTGTTTGCCGTTAGCCAAACTATCAACCACATGTTCCCACAAACGCACCGAACGATTAGCACGCGATAAAGTAAGCTCTGATTGCGTAACACGACCCGCTTCTTGGTAAGGCACGTTGTTCGACAGGCGCTCTATATCGGCATCCGTTGGAACTCCATCAAACAGTGCAAATGTGGTATCCCATTGTTCGGCTATGACACGATCAGAACGCAACTCGTCAGGAAGGTCGTGCGCAAAGGCTACAAGCGAGTAAGTTCTATCAGGACCAATCGCGCTATAAACGGCGTGTCCCACTCCATCAACGCCGATAGAAAACTGCTGTTGTTTGAATTGCCACTGCTCAGACTTGAGCCTTCTTGTCAGCACACGCATAAAAGACAGTCGGGACTGATGAAAACTACCCAATCGTTCTAAGCGCATGACTTGAGCTGGCGAGCGTCGGGCGACCTTTTTTGTGACTGTATCTTCACTGAGCATGATTGATTATACGCCAATAATCCATCAATAAATTAAGCCGCAGGAACAAAGTTATCCGCATAAAAGCGATACCAATTCCCACCCATAAACGCACAGACCTCAGCTTCGCTTAGGCCAACATTTCTTAATCCGCTTTCAATATTATTGAAGTCACGGTTATCCTGAAACCAATTAGGCATGGGAGGAAAGCCTGGTGCTGCTGCAGAGCCTTCTCCGTAGTCAATTTCTTTTGACCAGCGACCCACACGCATCCACTCAACTATCGAGTCGGGCTGATCCTGGCAAAGATCGGTTCCAATGCCTATATGCTCAATGCCATACTTAGACGCTGTATCAGCAACCATTTGGCAAAAACTCTCAAGCGTACAATCACTTTTGTCTTTTAGATGGTGAGGGTATAGCGAGAAGCCGATCATTCCACCATTGTCGGTTACGGCTTTTATCACATCATGCTTTTTGTTCCGTAGTGCTGGCATCCACGCGTGTGGATTGGCATGTGTTATGGCAATCGGGCGAGTTGAAATATCAGCCGCCTCTATGGTAGATTTGTCGGCTGAGTGACTCATATCTACAACTAAACCCACACGGTTCATCTCCTTGATAACTTGCTTGCCCATACGAGTAATACCCGTATCTGTTGACTCATAACAACCAGTGGCTAACAAAGATTGGTTGTTATACGTGAGCTGCATAAAGCGCGCACCTAAAGTATGCCAAACTTCTACCAATCCAATATCGTCTTCGATAGGACTCGGGTTTTGAAAACCGAAAAATATGGCAGTACGATTAGTTGACTTCGCTAAGTCAACATCGCTGGCCCATTTGCCGTGAAAAATAAGATCGGCAAACTGCTCAAACCATCGATTCCACTGCTCTACGTTAAGGACGGTTTCGCGGAAATTTTCATGATAAGCAATCGTCACATGAACCGCATCAACGCCGCCTTCTCGCATTTGACGGAATATTTTCTCCGACCAATTCGCATACTGAAGATTGTCTATGCGCATAGTATTTTCCAATAGTGATATCTCGCAACGCCTACAGCCAAGATTTTAGCAATTCCTAAGTGGGAATGCGCAATGGCCAAATGAGACTTCTAGTAAACCCAGCTTAAAAGCACCAGGTTCGTTCAAACATCATAAAAGCTGGGAGCTACATTCAATGGAAACCAAACAGCATCCTTTGCTCGCTATGTGGTGCTGGACAGCAGATATTGTGGTTAACCAAAATGAATTAATATCAGCTTAGCGCATCCGTTTTCTCGTGCCCTACTTGATTTTCCAGTGATACATCACTGCCATCGCTGGCGCCTGCGCTGTGAGCCGAACCGCTTCTAAAGCGTACAGTGCGTCTCTTTGAACCTTGAATATCGCTGGTGCAATTCTCTTCTATCAATTCGCGTTTTAGCACTACAAGCGAAGAGCCATACGTGGAATCGTTACTGGCCGTAGTCGTGGATTTTTTTTCAGCCTCTAACCTTTCTTGATGGATTTGCTTGCAGCGGTTAAGTACGGATATGCCATACCCTACACGATAGTCAAAACTCGCCGAGCGCCCTGGTGATACAGCGCCTTCTTTTTTTCGCAACTGCAGAGAACGCTCCATGGACTTGGATAAATAATCATAGGTAAGTGTGGCTACTTCAGCGTCTAAGCTAAAACCACGAAACTCGATTTCACCAGAATCAACGCAAATACAATCGTGTAGTAAGGCAACGGCTGAACTTAAGAGAGTGACATAGCTAGGGACACTACGAAAATGACGTCCAATGCTTGAAGTACCGTATTCTGAGGTTTCCAGCTCACTGAGCGTGACGCCGAATTTACTCATAAGTGATTGACAACGCCGTAACGCGATTTCAGCCTCGTTCGGACTCGATTCCGAAGCCTGGCTCATAGCGTACAGTTTGCGCACACGCGCAATAACCTTTTCGCGTTCCATTGTGATCAACCTTTAAGATTAGCGCCATTATAAAGCCACAATGGATTGCAGGTGTGTCAGTGCGTAAATACTAATTATCTAGCTTGCATTTCCTGCTTGAGATTTAGATTCTTGCAAGAAATCTGACCATACCTCCGCGTGTTGTGGTGCTCCAACACCGTAACCCTGCGCGAAGTCTATGCCTAATTCTTTTAATAGTTCCTCTGTTTCCTCATCTTCCACAAATTCGGCAACTGTACTCATACCCAGTTCGTGACTTAACTGATTAAACGCTGAAACGATCGCTTTGCAAGTAGGATCCGTACTGATGTTCTTGACAAAACTTCCATCTATTTTTAGGAAATCCACCGCCATGTCCTTTAAGTAACCGAAGGAGCTTAATCCACTGCCGAAATCATCCAAGGAGAATTTACAGCCAAGCTCTTTGAGTGCTTTGATAAAGTTCTTTGCTGTTTCAATATTCTTTATGGCAGCCGTCTCTGTAATTTCAAAAACGAGCAAATTTGGCGCTACAGGCGATGAATTAATTATAGATGTATACAAGTTCAAACTATCTTTGTTGCTTAGTGTATTACCAGACAAATTGATCGAAAACGAAACATCCAACCCATTGGCTCGCATGTTCTCTAATGTTCTAAGTGCTTCTTGCAATACCCATCTATCCAAGTGCTGCATCAAATCGTATTTCTCAGCCACTGGAATAAACTCGCCAGCGGACTTCACTGAACCATCCTCGCCGTTTAATCTCAACAACACTTCAAAATGTGTATGCGTGCGTTCGAACTGAATAGGCTTAATGGGTTGCAGATAGAGCATCAAGCCTTCATTGTCCATGGCATCCCTTAACAAGTTCACTTGTTTTAGTTCCAAACTCACTGGATCTTGAAAGAACTCGTCGTACATGTAAATTTGTGCCTGATTTCGACCAGCGTTTTTAGCCATGTAACATGCGGTATCGGCCCGGGACATTAATTCCGATATGTCATGGCTATTCTCATCTATCACAACCAAGCCAGCACTCGCTCCAATGGAATATTTACGTTGCTTCCATTCAAACGGCGTGGAACTTAAATAGTTGATCAGTTCGTTAATTTTCGCTAGTGCGGCGTTGACTCCCATATGCAGGATAACGCCAAATTCATCACCGCCTAGCCGCGCAATCAGCGCTTGTTCACCCAGCAGCTCACAAAATGTATTCGCAGTATTTTTAAGTAACTGATCACCTGCCTCATGACCGCCACCATCATTAACCAGTTTAAACCGGTCCAGATCGATAAAACATAGCGTGGCCTGCGTTTCGCGCTTTGCTGTCTGATCGAGGATACTGCTCAGTGCTGATTCAAACGCTCGGCGATTGACAAGACCGGTTAAGTCATCATGTTGCGCCAAGTGATTTAATTTCGATTGAAGTTG
>CALHOU010000081.1 GCA_938035945.1 uncultured Granulosicoccaceae bacterium | reverse complement strand
ATATTTCAGTATCATCGGCGTGGGCAATCGGTCCCAGCGCAGCGCTACTCAACAGAGTAGCTATTAACGCGGTTCTAAAATTGTTAAGAATCTGCATTAGCAATCAACTCCCTGGTCTACAGCACCGATGGCCACAACGCCCTGTGTGATTCTGGTACTGGTGTTTGCATTGGTTAGCGTGGATTCGCCAGATACGATAAAACGTCGTCCGCCGACAGGCCCTCCTAAGGACCAGCCGGTGGGTAGGGATTGTCCGGCATATTCAATGGTTACGATGGTTGTTTGTACTTGATCTCGACTTAACTGAGCTAAGTCGAATTGCGTGTTGTCTGCACAGATAACTTTCTCAATCGCTTTATCATCGCTGGCGTCATCGATCGCTAACACGATATCGGTAGCCGATTCGGCCGATTGAAAGGTCACTTCCTTGTGCACTGCATTAGACGCTAGTTGACCTTCCAAGGTTGAGTCGCGCATCGCGGCAAGACCGAGGACGGTTAGCATGAATATCAGCACCATGGATACGAGCAGCGCTGCTCCGCGCTGCTGTTGCAAGGCGATAGAGTGAGTAAGCTTCATCGTCGGTTCCGAATTTTTACAGAGGTGTTAAACGCAAGCTTCAAACGCTTGTCTTGTGCAAATTGTGTCGTTGCGTCGATAGGTTCGGAGGCAGGCTCTAACCTCGTACCGGATATGTAGTATGTCGACGCATCATCTTTATCGAGGATAGAGTCGTAGGATTGCATTAACAATCCAATTTGAACCACCTCTACTCGACCCTCGGTCGTCTCTGCATCCTCTGGCGATACAAATGTAATACCGGTATCTGCTGGGTTGGTAGGATTACGAAAACCAAGTTTTATCTTCATGTTCGCAACGCCTTCAATCATTTCTATAGGACGGTTCTCGGCGGTGTAAGGCAGGGTCTGTTTGTACAAGGAATACACCTTATCGCCATTGCCGTTTACTCGCTTTGTGTCACCTATAAAATAAATGTTCGCTTCAAAACGCATAATGCGTGCGCGATTGTTGGGCCCGGCAAGTCCATAGGGAGCTGATAGGCGCTTATCGATATTTCCCGCTGAGGAGTGCTGAACACTCACGCCACTGTATGAGGTGACTTTGAATATATCGGCAACTTGGCAATTAGACACCAGAGCCAGATCACCTTCTGCCAGACCAGAATCATCAACATCGAGAACGATATCTGCATCGATTGTCGCCATGGGTTGAAACGTATAAGTTACCGGACTGCCAAATTGCACCGACAAGGCATGCGTACCCGGAACCGGTTCTGCACGGTCAATGGGTTTAATAAATCCTAATGGTGCTTCAGGTGTCCACTGGCCTGCATCGCCTATCAGAGAGGCGCTAATAGCTGAATTAAAGTAGTCGTCGGTCGGCGCATCGTCAGCCAAAATCTTCGCTGTTGCTGAATTGATATCCACACAACCTTGGAAGCCGGACATTCGAATGTCGCGAGTAATTGCATCCATAGCAAATCGAGCGCTGTCTTGTATGTCGGTTAAGGCTGCATTGAGTTCAACACTTTTACGCGAACCGGAGAATACTGTGACAGCGCTTGCAATAACTGTTAAGCCAAGCGCCATCGCGATCATCAATTCAACCAGTGTAAAACCAGCGATGGATTTAGCAGAGCCTGTATATATTTTCTTCATGGTGTTAGTTGTACGCTCAGCACTTGTTCTTCAATAACACCCTTGTGTTGCTCGCCCCATTTCACATTCAACGTATAGACATCGCTAACATCGTTATAGAGAATTTCGCCTTTGGCAGTAACGGTATCGAGAGATGGTAATAAGGGTTTGAATTCAACTGCGCCAGCAGGTTCGTATAGGTATTTACTCCACGCGTGTAAATCAGCTATGGCAAGATCTGCAGGAGAGCATTTGGATTCAGCCGTTATACAGGTTGGGTTGATCGTATTCGGGTTCGTTGTTGTATTTTTGTAATGACCTGCCAGAACCCCTGTCTGATTGGCGCGCATGCGATCGGTCATGTCTCTTAGCATGAAGTTCGCTTGCGATAGAAAGTATGCGTTTTGACTCGCGCGCATACCGGAGATTTGCATCTTCGCAGCCGCTAGAAACCCGAGTGATAACACAAGTACTGCGATTAACACTTCAAGTAAACCAACGCCTGCTTGCTTGTGCTTAATTTGATTAATGCTCATGGCGCTGTTCCACACGCGGCTTCACCGCCAAACGAATTGAGTAAGATGTCTCCATCCATGCGAGCGCGTCGTGGATCTCCGCTTAATGTGATGTTGATTGCGCGGGCAGATTCCTGTCCACGTCCATCACATATTGCAAAGTAGCCGGAGCCTCGCCAATGACTGTTTCCTCGAGGTCCGAATCGAATATGTGCTCGTTGCAAGGGCGCTTCACTGGTATTCACTAAACGCGCTCGGTTCAGAATCCAGCTGCCACCCTCGATAGCCTGCGCGACGCGAAGCACTTGCTCGCCGTCTTCAATAGTTCCGGCGGTTGCACCATCATCAACAAAGACGATGAATCCGTTTGACCAATCCCCGCCACAGCTTGTATTTGTCTCGCGCGCACAAACCGCGGTACGCGTCGATCGCTTAATCGCCTCTGAACGCGCCAAGCGTAGCGAACTCATTAACTCATTGGTCTTAACCACTTGTCGAGAATTGAGCATTGCTTCACTAAAATTGGGCGCAGCAACGGCTAGCAATATGGCCGCTACAACCATCGTTATCAGTAGCTCAACAGAGCTAAAACCCTGATTTTTATTGTAAAAATACAACCGCTTCATGCTATTTGGGCGCTCGCGCAACTCGATTTCTATCCAAATAGCGGCATGTTGCTTAATAATTTCAATATTTCTGGTTTACACAGGCGCCTCATTGGCCGATAGTTCTTGCTCCGCGTATCACGCTTTATCTGATTAGCAATTCTAAAGTGGCCTATCAACTTGGCTTGGACACCGGTGGTACCTACACCGACGCCGTCCTCATTGACGACAATCAAACGGTTGTTGCGAGCGCAAAATCACTCACCACTCATGAAGATTTAATTCAAGGATTGCGGGGTGCCACTCAGGCTGTTCTGAGTGATCAGATGCGCCCGATTACATTGGTTTCGCTCTCAACCACACTGGCAACCAATGCCCTGGTGGAAGGTCGAGGTCGGCCAGTGTGTTTGGTTTTGATTGGTTATCGCCAAGAGCAATTGAGTAAAGCCCGTCTGGTTGAGGCATTAGGTCGCGACCCGCATGGTTTTGTTGCGGGAGGGCATAGCGCATCGGGCGATCCGGTTTGTAACTTAGATGTTGCAGCTTTAACCGAGCTGATCAATTCTGTAAAAGATTCGGTCGAAGCGTTTGCTGTGTCTTCATTGTTTTCGGTGCGCAATCCTGAACATGAGAATCAAGCGCAAGCACTTATTCAAAAGCTAAGCGGCAAACCTGTGAGCTGTGGACACTCACTTAGCTCTGGTTTAGATGCACCGCGTCGTGCGCTGACGGCATTGTTGAATGCGCGATTGATACCGATGATCCGCTCATTACTCCGAGCAGCTGAACAATTGTTGTCTGAAACCGATATATCTGCGCCGCTCATGGTTGTGAAAGGGGATGGCTCATTGGTATCTGCTGAAGTTGCCGAGCAGTCTCCGGTTGAAACAATTTTAAGCGGCCCTGCGGCGAGTGTAGTAGGCGCACAGTTTTTATCCAAAGAACCAATGTTGATGGTTTCTGACATGGGTGGAACAACAACCGATATTGCGATGATCAGAAATGCACAACCTCGCTTAAGTGCAGATGGTGCAACGGTTGGCGGTTGGCGCACCATGGTAGAGGCGATTGATGTAAAAACCTTTGGGCTCGGTGGTGACAGCCGAATACTCTTTAATCGTGAGCAACGTGGGTTTGTTGTGGGCCCAGAGAGGGTCATGCCAATCAGTTTACTTATTAACAAGCATCCGGAACTAAAACAGGTTTTGCACAAGCAACTCGAGCTGCCGCGTAGTACCACTCACAGTGCAGAGTTTGTAATGGCGCACGCAGCCGAACCGACTGACTTAACCAAGCAACAACAGGAATTGTGGGAATACATTAAGCGAAAGCCAATTGATGTGCAGACGGTGTTCGATGATCAGACGCTTGACCGCGCAATGCTCAGGCTCACACAGCGTGGCATTGTATTGCGATCAGGATTTACACCAACAGATGCGGCACACATTGTTGGCGATTTGAATGAGTGGGATACAGAGGCTGCCACATTGGCCGCGCGCTTATTGATGCGTTATTCATCGAATAACTTAGGTTTACACTTTGATGATGAAAAGCAATTTGCCCGGCACATCATGGATGAAGTATCCAGACTGACTGCGCTGGCTATTCTTGATACCCACCTTTCTGAGCAGATCGCCGATAAATCGCGATTTTTAAAAGGTCTTGATTCATCACAACGCAAGCTGCTGGCTGATTTATTAGTCGATGGTGAGCACGATGAGTTGCAAATGCAATTAGCCTTGCAGTTTCCGGTCATCGGTCTTGGCGCACCGGTTGGAAGTTATTATCCCAAAACCGCGCAGTGGCTAAAGACCACCGCGATTTTACCAGAGCAGGGTAATGTGGCAAACGCATTGGGTGCGGTGGTGGGTTCGGTACGCCAACAACATGAAATTGTTATTACACCTGCCGGCGGGAAGAACGTCAGCGTGCACTTTAAATCGGGGACGCAGGTTTTCGATGACTTAGAGCTCGCCGCCGCGGCCGCGATAGATGTAGCCATTGAGGAAGCGCGGCAATTGGCGGCCAAGGCAGGAGCTAAAAATATTAGTGTTGAATATCAACGTGAAGACAACATCGTCGACACCTCAGGTGAAAAAGTGTTTTTTGAAAGCCGCATTGTCGCCACCGCAATTGGTCGGCCACATACAGTTAACAGCTAAGCTACTTTTTCTTCGGCACGTAAATATCGGTTACGGTACCTTCTGCCACTTCTGCCGCGAAGTTAAATGTTTCCGACAAAGTAGGGTGTGGGTGTACGGTGAGTGCGATATCTTCGATGTCGGCACCCATCTCCAAGGCCAACACGGCCTCTGCGATTAATTCACCGGCATTTGGCCCAACCATACCTGCACCCAATATTCGTTTGCTGGTTGGGTCGTAGATGATTTTGGTTATGCCTTCATTGCGTGCCATGCTAAGTGAACGTCCACTGGCTGCCCACGGAAACACGCCTTTTTCAATGGCAATCCCTTGTGCTTTGGCATCGGTTTCAGTCAAGCCCATCCATGCAACTTCCGGGTCTGTATAGGCCACCGACGGAATTGTTTTTGCGTCGAAATAAGACTTAAGACCGAATGCGACTTCGGCGGCGACTTTGCCCTCATGCGTGGCTTTGTGCGCAAGCATGGGTTGGCCAACGATGTCGCCAATGGCGAAGATGTGTGGCACGTTGGTTCTTTGTTGAGAGTCAACTGCGATAAACCCCCTATCATCTACGGCCACACCAGCTGCATCCGCACCGACGGTTTTTCCATTCGGGCTTCGTCCAACCGCAAGTAACACGCGATCGAAGGTATCAGATGCTGGTGCTTTGCCACCTTCAAAGTGAGCCAGCAATCCTGCATCAGTGCTATCAATTGAATTGACTTTCGAACCTAAAAATATATTTTCAAATTGCTTGCGCAATCGTTTCTCTAAGGGGCGAACCAGATCTCTGTCGCAACCGGGCATTAAGCCATCCGACAATTCGACGATGGTGACTTTTGTTCCCAGTCCCGCGTACACACATCCCATTTCCAGACCGATGATGCCACCACCGATAACCAATAAACGATTGGGAATGTCACTCAGCGCCAGAGCACCGGTTGAATCCATTAGCCGATCATCATCATAGGGCAGGCCGGGGATTTTTATACTTTGCGAACCGGCTGCAATAACAGCGTGGTTAAAGCTAATGCTTCGCGCATCTGCACCAGTCACTTCCAACGAATGAGTAGATGAAAATTCAGCCTTGCCGTGCACCACATCGACTTTGCGTTGCTTGGCTAGCCCGGCTAAGCCACCGGTGAGTTGTCCGATGACCTTTTCTTTAAATCCACGCAGTTTATCTATATCGATAGTCGGCTCTGCAAAGCTTACGCCATGCTCAGCCATGGTACGGGTCTCTTCAATAACAGCAGATGTATGCAACAAAGCTTTAGACGGAATACAGCCAACGTTTAAGCAAACACCGCCCAGTGCCTCATAGCGTTCGATTAAGCATACCTTCATGCCTAAGTCTGCTGCACGAAACGCTGCTGTGTAACCACCTGGGCCCGCACCGATAACAACTAAGTCGTAGTCTGGGTTGCTGGGTGCAGATGTGTTTACATTGTTGGTCTGTGCAACTGATGCAGTGTTCTGCGACTGGCTTGTCGTGTCGGTAGATGGCTCTTTTGCAGCCGTTGGTGTTGCCGCTTCTGCCGATACGGTTTCATCTTCTTCTATAACAACAAGGTTACTGCCAAGCGATACTTTGTCACCGGTTTTCACCAACACCGACGTGATTTTGCCTGCATCTGGCGATGGAATTTCCATGCTGGCCTTATCGCTTTCGACGGTGATGAGCGAGTCTTCGGCAGCGACTACATCGCCAACGCTTACCAGCACCTCTATAACCTCAACTGAATCGATATCTCCGATATCGGGTAGTTGAATGGTTTTTAATTCGCTCATAGTTTCTCGATAGTCAAATTAGGTCAGTAACGCGCAGATAAATTGGAGCGTTTACAACAACAAATGCCTAACGTCTTGAATGGTGTTGCAGTAGTGCTTCATAAACCGAGCTGCATCTGCTCCATCGACCACACGATGGTCGTAGCTAAGATCAAGCGGACACATAAGCCGAGGTATAAATTCTTTACCATCCCAAACGGGTTGCATGCGCGCGCGCGTTATACCAAGAATGGCTACTTCAGGTGGGTTCACAAGAGGCGTAAATGCGCTACCACCAATACCACCGAGGCTGGAGATAGTCATACTCGCACCTTGCATTTCATCTGGCTTGAGCTTTTTGTTTCGCGCTCGGTGACTCATGTCGGCCATTTCCGCCGCTAATTCGGTAATACTTTTTTTATCGACATCGCGAAACACCGGTACTACCAAACCGTTAGGTGTATCTACTGCAATGCCAATGTGAAAATACTTTTTGTAGAACAGCGCCTGACCATCCGAGGTCATCGATGAATTGACTTTTGGAAATGCCTTGAGAGTGTGGACCAAAGCTTTCATATGAAAGGCAAGCCCGGTTATTTTAGGTTCACCTTCTTTGTGCTGCTTTTTTAAATCCTGCCTGAATGCTTCAACATCGGTAATGTCGGCTTCATCGTGGTGAGTAACCAGCGGAATATTCAACCACGCTCGGTGCAGGTTGCTGGCACTGATCTTATTTATGCGGCCAAGCTCCACACGTTCAACTTCGCCAAAACGCGTAAAGTCGATCTCAGGTAGTTGGGGTATCCCTGTGGTGTTGCCGCCACCAGCTCCGTAGTTTGAACCGATATTCTCCATCGCCGACTTTATGAAGGCGACAACGTCGCTCTTTAATATACGATCTTTCGGTCCACTGCCTTTTATTAGTGAAAGATCTGCACCGTGCTCACGTGCGTATCGTCTAACACCCGGGCTTGCATGGGCCAGGCGCATATTTTCATCAGCAAGGTGCGCGGTGGGCGAATTGGATTGACTTGACGGTTTGCTAGCGGGTGCGGCAGTTGGTTCAAGCTTTGGTGTGCTCTGTACAGGTGCCGTTGATTCTGTTGCTGCAGGCGCGGTGTCTTTTTCAGCAGGCTTAGTTTCCGCTTGAACATTTTTATTATCAGCAGCGCCTACGTTATCAGCCGCGCTGCTTGCAGCAATCGTGGTCATTGTCCCGATCACATCACCGGTACTTACTGTGTCGCCAACGCTTACGCTTAGAGTTTCGATAACACCTGCAGAGCTTGCCGGTATTTCCATGCTGGCCTTGTCACTCTCTAGCGTCACTAGGGAGTCATCGACCACCACTTGGTCGCCGGTGGCAACAAGGATTTCAATGATCTCAACATTTTCTGAGTCGCCAATGTCTGGCACAACAATGTCAATGGTGTTGCCTTGTGTTTGAGTAGTCATGAGTGCACCCTCAAACCGTGGTTGGGTCTGGCTTGTCTGGATCGATCGCGTACTGTTGTATGGCCTTAGCCACGACAGAGCGTTCGATTTTTCCATCCAATGCCAAAGCGTGGAGGGCAGCAACGGTTACGTAGCGCCTATCCACTTCAAAGAATTCGCGCAGCTTCTCGCGCGTATCAGATCGACCAAATCCATCGGTTCCCAAGGCCACGAAGGTTGATGGTACGTATTCGCGCACTTGATCCGAATAGGTTTTCATATAGTCGGTTGAGCTGATAACAGGTGCGTCATCATCACCGAGCACGTGGGTAATGTAGGGTGTGCGTGGTGTTTCTTGCGGATGCAACATGTTCCAGCGTTCTGTTGCCAGGCCATCACGGGCTAATTCGTTAAAGCTGGTTACGCTGTAGAGCTCGGCAGAAATGTTCCATTCCTTCGCTAGCATATCGGCCGCTGCAATCACTTCGCGTAAGATGGTTCCGCCACCGAGTAGGCGAACACGCAACTTACCGTTGCCTGTGTCTTTTGATTCACCCTTGGCTGTGGTTGAACTGAGTTTGTATAAGCCTTTAACGATGCCTTCCTCAGCACCTTCTGGCATAGCAGGGTGGGCATAGTTTTCATTCATGGCCGTGATGTAGAAGTACACCGCCTCTCGTTGTGCGAGCATGCGGTGCAGGCCATGTTGAACAATGACCGCCATCTCGTACCCAAAACAAGGGTCGTAACTGATGCAGTTGGGGATGGTGTTCGACAACACCAAAGAATGCCCATCTTCGTGTTGCAAACCTTCGCCATTTAATGTGGTGCGCCCAGCGGTGCCACCGATCAAGAAACCGCACGCACGCATATCACCGGCTAACCAGGCCAAATCGCCAATGCGTTGAAAGCCAAACATGGAGTAGTAAATATAAAACGGCACCATGTTCACACCGTGTGTACTGTAAGCGGTTGCCGCTGCCAGCCAACTGGCCATGCCACCAGCTTCAGTAATACCTTCTTCTAAAATTTGCCCAGACTTATCTTCCTTGTAGTACATGATCTGATCACGATCTTGCGGCTCGTACAATTGGCCCACAGAACTGTAAATACCCAACTGTCTGAACATGCCTTCCATGCCGAACGTGCGTGCTTCATCTGGCACGATTGGGACGATGTTCTTACCAATTTTTTTATCGCGAGTCAGCAATGTCAGCATGCGAACAAAGGCCATGGTCGTCGACATTTCACGATCACCAGACCCATCTGTTAGCGCTTTGAAATCAGATAGGGGAGGAACTTCTAAAGGCGCTGCAAATTTTTTGCGCTGTGGAAGATAGCCACCCAGTGCTTTGCGTCGATCTTGCAAATATTGAATCTCTGGACTGTTCTTTTCAGGCTTAACGTACTCAAGGTTTTCAACTTGCTCGTCGGTTAACGGGATACCAAAGCGATCGCGCATCTTTTTCAACGACGCCATGTCCATGTCTTTTTGTTGATGCGTATCGTTTGTGCCTTCTCCCGATTCGCCCATACCATAACCTTTAACAGTTTTCGCCAAGATGATGGTGGGTTGTCCTTCGTGATGTGTGGCCTCGTGATAAGCCGCATAGAGTTTGTGCGGGTCGTGACCACCACGATTTAATCGCCAAATATCGGCATCGCTCATATTGGCAACCAGTTCTTTGGTTTCTGGGTATTTGCCGAAAAAGTGTTCGCGCGTGTAGGCGCCGCCTTTAGCCTTAAAGTTTTGATATTCACCGTCAACGGTTTCCATCATTAACTGTTCAAGCTTGCCGGTTTTATCTTTGGCCAGTAGTGGGTCCCAGTACGAACCCCAAACGACTTTAATAACGTTCCAACCAGCACCGCGGAACATGGCTTCGAGCTCTTGAATGATCTTGCCGTTACCACGTACCGGTCCGTCCAGGCGTTGCAAATTGCAGTTAACCACAAAGACGAGGTTATCCAACTTTTCTCGGCCAGCAAGGGAAATGGCACCCAGTGATTCTGGTTCATCCATTTCACCATCGCCTAAGAAGGCCCAGATTTTTCGATTCTCGGTTTTCGCCAGGCCGCGGTGTTGCAGGTACTTCATAAACCTTGCCTGGTAAATCGAAGTTAGCGAGCACCAGCCCATCGACACGGTTGGGAACTGCCAGTACTCAGGCATTAGCCATGGGTGTGGATAAGACGACAACCCATCACCATCGACTTCTTGCCGAAACTTATCCAAATCTTCCTCGCTTAAACGGCCTTCTAAAAAGGAGCGTGCATATATTCCCGGTGCGGAGTGCCCTTGAAACATAATCAAATCACCGCCGTGTTCGGGCGTGGGTGCATGGAAGAAGTGGTTAAAGCCAACATCGTAAAGTGTGGCGGCGGAGGCAAAACTGGCGATGTGCCCGCCCAAACCGGGTTTATCGCGATTAGCCCGTAGCACCATCGCGGTTGCATTCCAGCGAATCATTGAACGCAATCGGTGTTCAATTTCGTGGTCGCCAGGATTCGGTGTTTCTAAATGAGGGGGGATGGTATTGACGTAGCCGGTGCTGGCTTTGTATGGAATGTTCGCACCGGAGCGTCGGGATTTATCGATGAGCCTCTCAATTAGGTAATGCGCCCGTTCCGCACCTTCTCGTTCGATAACCGCATCGAGCGCCTCTAGCCACTCCTGCGTTTCCAGTTCATCTGAGTCGTGGTTCTGATCAGTCGTCATGCAGTATCCGAAAATTTAAGTGGCTGACTTTCTAAGTTTGTAACAATATTACTATTTAAGTGCGCACATAACGTTGATTTGCGGGAAAAGTGTTTGTTCTTTGCCGGTCATCTGAAGCGTGCGGCGGTTAATTGACAGATTTGACCACGGAACCAGTGAACAAACCTTGATCAACACCAGTTAGTTTGGTGGGTAGAACTAGATTGGCCAAATTATGATCACTTGTGGTGGTTACCTTTAGATAATTAGGCGTGTATCCCCAATGTTTAAATTGTCCACTTGGTAGCTCTTCGCCGCGTTCCCACAAAACCAAGGGCGATTGATTTTCAGCCAGCGCCAACATGTTGTTTAGAACGCGTTGTTTTTGAGTAGCGGCAAGGGTGTGAAGTTCCTTGCTGCGTTGTGCCCTAATTGGTTTGGGCACGGAATTGGGTAAGCTCGCGGCTTTCGTGCCTTCGCGTTCTGAATAGCTGAATATGTGGATGTGACCAAAATCCATGCTATCGATAAATTCAATTGACTCCTGCCACTCGTGTTCGGTTTCGCCAGGAAACCCAACAATGATGTCGGTAGTAATATTGAAATCAGGTACTTGCTCTCGTAAGGTTTCACCCAGCACACGAAAATCATTGGTTTTACAACGCCTTGCCATTCGGCGTAATACGGTATCGCTACCGCTTTGCAAAGGTAGGTGCATGTGCGGTTGCACGCGAGGATTATTGAACAAGGTAAAAAACTCAGGCGATAAATCCCAAGGTTCTACCGATGCAAAACGGATACGCGCGATATCGGTGTCGTTGAGCAATGCTGAAACTAAGGTAAATAAGTTTGTGTCCAGATCAGAACCATAGCCACCAACGTGCACACCGGTTAGAACGACTTCATGAACACCAGATTCTGATAATGACTGCACTTCATTAACCAGCGTTTCAATGCTGCGGCTACGCTCTGCACCACGGGCAACGGTGACAATACAAAAAGTGCATCGGTAGCGGCAACCGTCTTGAATTTTAATGAACGCGCGGTGACGGTTGCGCTGAAAAAGTGCTGTTTCAGCAGGTACCGTTGCGCTTTGCGGCATCGTGGGTTGCTGAAATTGGGCACGAGTAAGGGGAACTAAGTTCTCTTTATTGGTGTTCGGAACGACTAAGTCAATACCAAGTTCGGCTAGTGCTTCAGGGGATTCAAGTGAACTGTAGCAACCGGATACAACCAATTTGGCTTCCGGATTAGCACGGTGTAAGCGCTGCACACGTTGCCGAGATTTTCGCACGGCTTCTTTGGTAACGGCGCAAGTGTTAAGAACCATTACATCTGCATCTTCAGCGGTGGACGAAATTTGATCACCCGCGGCGCTAAATGCACCAGCCCATTGCTCTAGTTCGGCCTCGTTTAGGCGGCAGCCTAATGCACTGAGATGTATACGCACGATTTTTATGCAACATTAATTGACAGAATATAGTGTACCTTATGCGGTTAAATCTTACGTTCGCGATTGTGGCATTTACCGCTTTTCGCTAGGATGTCGGAACCAGCGCAAACTTTGCGTCCTCTTTTTTGATTCAGGAATCATATTCATGTTTAAAGACTTCGAGAAATCACCCAGCAAGTCTTCGTATCAACTGAAATTCCTTCTAGCGGGTCTTGCCTTGCTAGCCTTGATAGGTGCGTGGATGTTGCGCTCAGGGAATGGCGATCAAATCAACGCGTTGAAAAGCGAAGCGGCTACTTCTACAGCGAGCTTGGTCACAGCTAACGAAGAACTAAAAACGACTAAAGCTGAGCTCGGTATCATTCGCGGCGAACTCGATGAGGCAAATGCAAAATTAGAGGCCGTTAATGCCGAGTTGGCAACGGCTCGCACAGACTTAGAAACAGCTCAAGCATCCAACGAAAGCCTGGCGGCTGAGTCCGGAACCAAGCTTGATGAGTTGAAAGCAAACTTCGCCTCCCTTGAAGATCAAAAGGTAACACAAGAAGCAGAATTCGCTGCCATCACAGATATAAACCTAGCGTTAGAAGCTCAAGTAGCAGACTTACAAAGTCGACTCGAATCAACCACAGCCGAACTCGGTACGTTTGCTACTCAACAAGATGACACAGTTGCAACGCTGGAACGTCAAGTTGCTGAACTTGGGGCCGAACTTGAAACTCAACGAGCCGATATGCTGGCTCGTGAGCAAGAAATGGAAGCCTTTTATGCAAAGACGCAAGACGATATGCAGTCACAGGTGCAGTCCTTGTTGAGCGCAGGTTCATCACGTGATGCTGAAATCAGTAACGCACAAACCAGTTATAACTCTCTACTAAGTCTTTATGACAGCGACACCGCAACGCTCAATGCAGAAATCGGTGAGTTAGAAGCGCGTCGCGCCATGCTGGAAGGTTCCATCGGCACATTGGAAAATCGCTTGTTGACGACTGAAACCGAACTCACGCTAACCAAGAAGCAACTTGGTGAAACAGAAATCATTTTGCAAGAAACTCAAACAGCACTCACTGATACAGAAACTCAGTTAACGGAGTCGTTGGCAAGCATTGAAAGTAGCTCTAGTCAAAGTGCAGCAGCAGAAGCTGAGGCCGCTGAACTGCAAGCGAAAATCGATGCACAACTACTAGAACTTGAGGCGGCCAAAGGTGAGCTAGCCGGTGTACAAAATGCACTCAGCGATGCGCAAAGTGAACTCGCAGCACGTGACGAGAATCTCGGCGTTGTTAACAACGAGCTGCAAAGTTTAATGGCGAACGTTGGCGCCAAAGATTCCGAGTTGGAATTAGCGCTTAACCAAACCAGAGAATTGCAAGCACAGTACGATACAGACATCACCAGCTTGAATGCTGAGCTAGGTGAGTTAGAAGCGCAAAAAGCGCAACTAGAGATGGACATCGCTGCATTACAAACGCAAAACGATGTATTAAACGGCGAGAAGAATACGCTAACTGCCTCGTTGGAAGATTTGAATGCGCAGTTGTCAGAAGCACAAGCCTCGGCAGAAGCGGGTAAGGCAGAACTTGAAACACTTTCTGCGCAGGCGTCGGGCGAAGTCGAAGCAGCACAAGCTCAATTGCTAGAACTCGAAGCTGCGAAGGCTGCGCTAGAAGGCGAAGTTGAAGTGCTAACAGCACGCGTTGGCGATCTAGAAGCAGCTGCAGGGGACACGAGCGCTATCGATGCGGCGAATGCTGAGATGGCCGCCATGCAGGAGCAAGTTACCGCTCTGGAAGCAAACAAGCTTGAGTTGGAAAAAGAAGTTGAGGTCGCCAAGGCCCAAGTGGCTGACTGGGTAACTAAAGCATTTGACGCAGCTTCAGACACCAGCGAGATGGAAGCTCTGCAGGCTGAACTTGAGACGGCAAAGAAAGAATTATTTTTTGCACAATCAGAATTGGGTGGTAGCAAGGTATACACAAACAGTCTGCTCGCACGAACTGGCGAAACAGACAGTGCCTTGAGTGCCGCTCAGGAAGAGCTTGCAGCTGCACAGGGTGAAGTAGCTGCGGTCAATGAAGAGCTTGCTGCAGCACAAGGTGAAGTAGCCGCAGTCAATGAAGCGCTTGCTGCAGCCCAGGGCGAAGTAACGGCGGCGAACGAAGAACTCGCGGCAGCAAAAGATGAGTTGGCAGCAGCGCAGGGTGGTTTGGGCTCTGTACAAGATGAACTCGCCGCTGCGAACAATCAATTGTTCTTACTGAACTCAGAGCTAGGCAGTAACAAAGTTTATCTACAACGGCTTGAGTCGCAAGCTGGTGGAACCAGTGCTGACTTATCCGCCGCGCAAGATCAACTAGCGGCAGCGCAAGGCGAACTTGCGTCTGTTAAAGATGCACTGGCTGCAGCACAAAGTGAGTTGGCGGCTGCGCAAGGTGATGCAACGGCTGTACAAGATGAACTCGCTGCCGCAAATAACCAGCTGTTCTTGCTTAATTCAGAACTGGGCAGCAACAAAGTTCGCTTAAACGCATTGCAAGCACAAGCTGGTGGGCAGGGTGCAGAGTTAGAAGAGGCTAAAAAAGAATTGTTCTTTGCCAATTCGGAACTGGGCGGTAGCAAAGTCTATGTAAGAAACCTGCAATCGCAAATTGCTGAAAAAGAAGCAGCTCTGGAAGAATTAAAAGCAACAATGGAAGCTGACGATTCTTCGGCAGAATTGATAGCCCTACAGAACGAGAAAGCGGCTTTGGATTCACAGATTGCCGAGCTTGAAGCATCTATGAGTGCGGCTACTGCATCGGCTGCCGATGAATTGGCGGCGCTTCAGGCCGATCGTGACGGCATGCAAGACCGTGTGCTTGAGCTTGAAGCTCGGGTTGGTGAACTGGAAGGTCAAATCGGTGTTGCGCAGGGTACGGCTGAAGAACGCGGTGTTCAGGTAGAACAACTTACTACTGATGTTGATGGGCTGAATGGTCGTATCACCGAATTAGACGGGGTCCTGGCTACAGCGCAGGCGCGTATTGCAGATCTAGAAGGCTTAATTGCAGATGCGGATGCGAAAACTGCTGATCTTGAAGCGCAGTTAGCTGCCGCTGGTCAATCGCGTAGCGATCTTGAGGCGCAATTAGCCGAGCTTAATGGCGTAAAGGGAGATTTAGAGTCACAACTTGCCGATGTTCAATCTGGACTAGAGGCTAAGACGGCTGAATCAGCATCCATGCAAGCGTCCATGACAGCGGATGCAGAAGGTTTACAAGCACGAATTGCTGAGATTGAAGCGGCTATGGCAGCACAGGGCGCCGACGCGACAGCTGCACAGGAGGCAATGAATGCTGAACTTGCCGATCTGCAAGTGCAACTGGATGCCAAGGGTGCCGATGTTGATGGCCTGCGAGCACAATTGGATGCCAAGAGTGCCGATGTTGATGGCCTGCAAGCACAATTGGATGCTAGGGGTGCTGAACTTGCCGATCTGCAAGCACAACTGGATGCCAAGGGTGCCGATGTTGATGGCCTGCAAGCACAATTGAATGCCAGGGGTGTTGAACTTGCCGATCTGCAAGCACAACTGAATGCGAAGACTGCAGACGCAGATGCCTTGCAAGCACAACTGGATTCGATGGGTGCGGACGCAGAGGGAATGCAATCGCGCATAGCTGAATTAGAAGGTGCATTGGCTAGCCAAAGCGCTGATGCCTCTTCGGTTCAAGATGGTCTTAACGCTGAGCTTGCCAGCCTAACCACACAACTGGATGATCTAAGTGCCAGTATGGAAGCCAGCGCAGCTGATGCGGAATCCAAGCAAAGCGCGTTGATGGCTGATGTTGAGGGGCTTAACGGTCAGATCAGTGCCTTGGAGCAACAAAAGGCTGATCTGGAATCACAGCTTGCCGGACTGCAGAGCACCATTGGCGGTCTTGAAGGGCAGGTTAGCGATGCACAAGGGCTAACGGCTGAAAAGCAAAG
>CALHOU010000080.1 GCA_938035945.1 uncultured Granulosicoccaceae bacterium | reverse complement strand
AAAGCCTGGCTCATACAGTTGGAATGAGCCGCTCGACTTTTGCTGAAAGATTTACGGCCGCTTACGGTAGTGGACCCATCGAATTACTGCGTGATCTACGCATGCGACGCGCTTCAAAACTGCTAAGTGAAAGCGAACTACCAGTAAAACGTATTGCTCAAATGGTTGGTTTCAATAGCAGAACAGCCTTCAGTCGTGTTTTCGAACAGCGCACAGGACAAAGCCCGACAGCGTATCGTCGCGATTCACAAATTCGCGAATGAACTTTAAAACGATGGCCCTGCGACCCAATTAATCTCGAAAAAAACGATTTCTCGATAATGTTCTTCGCTCCATTGGCATAATTGGATGATCTACAGATACCTCCAGCCACCAAGCGGCATCTGAGAAGACTAAATGAAAGTGCGTTGAATGTCGCTTGTGGATAGAAGTTAAAAATCCACAGGGCAATCAAGATCGAAAATCACCTTCACACAAAGCCCCGGCTCATTGTCGCCTAGGATCACCGAGCCACAATGCAAGTCAGCAACGGCTTTAACCAAACTCAGACCCAGGCCCGAACCCCTAGTCGTACGACTGGCTTCCAATCGATAAAGTCGCTGAAACACTTTCTCGCGCTCAGCTTCTGGAATGCCTGGACCATTGTCACAAACACTCATCCACACAACGCTGTTCTTAACACCTGCCGATATATTGATATTTGTCCCTGCGGGACAATGGCGTATCGCGTTTTCGATGATGTTGACTATCATCTGTAGCAACAAATCTTTGTCGCCCAGTAGATGTAAGCCAGCGTTATCGTCAACGCTTTTATCCAAGGTGAGCGTAATGGTTTGATCATGCTCTTCGACTACCGCATCATAAACTTCAACAGCGGTTTGGAGCGTAGGCACAAGATCCATTGCTACAAATTGAGACTTTCTTGCACCTGCTTCTATTTGCGCGATTCGAAGTAAGGCTTCAAACGTACTATTGATGTTCGCAGCTTCTTCGATGGCTTCATCTAACTTTTGCTGAACGGGCTCACCAGCCTCGGCTTGTGCGGACGCTTCTTCGATTTTTATATACAAACGATTCAATGGCGTTTTTAGATCGTGCGCGATATTGGCGCTGACTTGTTTCATACCCGAGATCTGCTGTTGCAACAAACTCAGTGCATCGTTCATGTTTGCGGATAAGTTATCGATATCATCTGCACGATCACTAATAGGCAAACGCGCGTTTAGATTGCCATTGGCCACACTGTCCATTGAACTCACGATAGATCGCACGCGCGAATGTGATCGACTGGCGAGAATCGAACCACCAATTAAGGCCAGAATGGTCGTGGCCACAAAGGTCCAGATAAAACTTCTAAGCGAGTGCTTGCGCATGTCGCTTAACTCACGCGCGCTGCGCCCTAAAGATAAAAAATGATCATCAAGGCTAACCGTTAAAAATCGATAGTTCTCATCTGATTCTATGCCTAGTTCACTGCCAGGAATATCGAGCCAACCAAGCTCCGTGGTGCAACTGGGCACGTTACCAGCAAGACGCTCACCAGTAGGTGTGGCTAGGTGATACCCAAGACTTAAATCCATTGGATTATCGCTTTGAGCTTCGATTAACTTCACCACCCCATCGATACCAAACTCTTCGTGAATGCTGCGTATTGCATTTTGTTTTTCTACCAAGGAGCGATCAATGGTTTGAATAATGTTGTCTTGAACGTTTTTGTAGTACAAGGCCGCGCCCACAGAAAAGCACAACAGATACAGAGCCGTGAACGCCAAAGCAAGGCGAAACGGCAGACTGTTTAATAGCTTAAGGTTTATGCTAGGCACGTTTTTTTGTTCCGGCTTGGCAGCGAGTTAGCGAGGCGCGTGTAGGCTGTAGCCGATATTGCGAATAGTGTGCAGAAGCGAGACGTCGAATGGTTTGTCGATTTTACTGCGCAAACGACTGATGTGGGTTTCAACCACACTGGTTTTGGGGTCGAAGTGAAAATCCCATACTTGTTCTAGTAACATGGTGCGGCTAACCACACGGCCTTCGTTGCGCATTAACACCTCAAGCAATACAAATTCTCTGGGTTGCAGTTCGATATCAGTATCACCACGTTTAACGGTGCGCTTGAGTAAATCGATACTTAGATCAGCTACTTGTAAGTTGGTTTGCTCTTTTGATTCAACTGGGCGACGTCCTAGTGCATTAACCCGGGCCAGAAGTTCTGAAAAAGCGAACGGTTTGGTTAAATAGTCATCCCCACCAGCTTCCAAACCCTCTACGCGATCATCGACACCCGACATCGCGGTTAAAAACAAAACCGGCGATTGCACACCAGATGCTCGTACTGCTTTAACCAAAGAAAGCCCATCCATGCCGGGCATCATGCGGTCGACAACCAACACATCGTATTTCGTTTGCATGCACTGGATTAAAGCTTCTTTTCCGTTTTCAAGCACATCCACCACATGGCCGGCTTGAGTCAGTCCGTTGGCGGCGTACTCAGCCGTTGAACTGTCATCTTCTACGAGTAATATATGCATATCTGTTGTCCAATATCCGTGTGCCTGAAAGGCATATTATTGACATCTCCTGCACACCTAGCTCCCAGTGGGTGTGCGAGCGAGCGATGTCTTTCGCTAGATCACTATTATTGGCGGCGGTTGTTGCCAGCACGTTGCCCAAACTATACGGAATTGTATGATTTTGTATATTGTTGTGAATCTGCTCACATCCGGTCATAGAATCAGTACCATCGGTACCTACAAACGAATACCCCTCCAGCACTATATCCAAGTTCAATTACCATGAATTATTTATCACGTTTGGCCAATCATTGATTGTCGCCAGCATATGCTTAGCTTATCTCTACCAGCCTTAGCGACCCCACCGATAAAACCGAACCAACGCTTCGGCGCGATAAACGGGTGCACCAAGCCATTGAGAGTGTGAAAGACGAATGCTTGCTGGCTAAGCGAATAAGAAAAGAGACGCGAGTCGAACGGTGTTAATTAAAAAATAAAACCTAAGCGCGCAGGTGTGACAACTAATATCAACCGACGACTTTAACTAAAAAGCCTGCTGATCAAAGGAACGTAGTGGTCAATCAACATGATGCCAAACAACCACATTAGATAATTAATAGAAAATACAAACGTCTTGATCGGTTGTTTTTCATTTTTCTCGTTAAACATTTTCAACACGTGATACAAAAACATAAATCCAAGCACCAGTGCTGCAACTAAATACAACAGGCCACTCATTTGAATCAGGTATGGAAAAATGCTGACAATAATAAGAAGAATGGTGTAGAGCAATATTTGCACACGCGTAAACGCAACACCGTGCGTTACAGGCAGCATGGGTATATCTACTTTCGCGTAGTCATCGCGCCGATGAATAGCCAACGCCCAAAAATGCGGTGGCGTCCAAATAAATACGATTAAGAATAGCAACAAGGCGCCAGCAGGAACTTCACCAGTAACAGCCGCCCAGCCCAACACCGGAGGCATAGCACCCGCCGCCCCACCGATCACAATATTTTGCGGGGTCGCTCGTTTTAAATAAACGGTATAGACAACGGCATAACCAATCAATGATAAAAAGGTAAGCAATGCCGTTAGTGGGTTCACCAACAACACCAGCATCACCATGGCAATCGCGCCAAGTGCAAAGGCAAACATCAGGCACTGGGCTGTATTCAAGCTGCCCTGAGGAATGGGGCGGTTTTTTGTACGGCCCATTTGCGCGTCACTGCGCTGGTCGATCACGTGGTTTATAGCAGCAGCTGAAGCTGAGGCTAAACCGATACCCAATAAACCAAAAAAAGCTTCCTGCAACGGGGGCCAGGCCGGAACCGCCAGGGCCATACCCACCATGGCCGTAAATACCAACAACAGCACAACCTTTGGCTTGGTGATTTCCAGGTAATCACGCCAATGTGCTGCAAATGCGGTAATAGGGTTACTAAGGCTTAGGGATTTCATGTTTATTGGGCGAGAGCCCGTGTGTCAAACGCTGCAATAGCCTACCCGAAATGGGCGTTTTTTGATAGTCCCACCCAATCAGCTTAGCCGTGTTCTGACGGGTGATCGCAGCCAGGTTACGCGCATGGGGGATTCAAATTGAAAATCTCGGTGCTCCCCCACCTCGATAAACTTCTCGCGTACAGGCTCAGCCCGCACCTGCTCTTCTGTGTAATGGGTGTTGAACGACTTACCGGCGTAGCGAGCGGCAAAACTGTCCCAAGAATCATAGCTGACCTTGTTGCTGTATTCGATGACATCGGCTTGTGAAAAATTCGGAACACCAAACGCATCTATCGCTCGTTGCGCAGCATCGCGCACTTGGCGCTCATCATGGAACAATTGCATAACCTCATTCAATTCACCACTGGCCACTGGCTCCATAATATAAACAAAGCCATCCGGCCTTAGTATGCGCAAACATTCTGCAAACACCGCTTCGTGTAACTCTTGCGGCACATGGTGTAATGAATACGGAAACAAAACGCCATCTACCGACTGGCTCTCGACTGGAATTTGATCGGCACCGGTTTCTGCAAAGCCAACATTGGGGGTTATTTCTGCGGCATTGTTTTTAGCGGCTTGAATCGGATCCGGGTCAATCGCTAACACATGCGCGCCACGGTTGGCTAAGGCTTTAGACAAATGCATATTCCCGCAACCGGCATCAATTAAAAATTGATCATTTGGTTGTAGAAACTGATCGATAACATCCAGATCAGAACTAACGCCTAGGTCGTGCTTGTTAATTTGCATAGTGATATTTCTTTTTCGATAAACCAATGCGCTATGACTTAGCCAATACGCGATGCTTTAAGCAAGTGCTTTAAATCCTTAAATAAGGGCTTGGGAAGCTGATCTGGCGTATAACGCATCATCAAATTACCAAAAGGGTCGATTAAATAGATCAAATTTGATTTGGATTCCATCGCGCTTTGCGCCGCACTAATTTGATCGAGAAAAACGTTTTTTGCATCATCTTCACCGCGGACTATGCGCAAACCAATTTGAGACTCTTTAATTTCGTCACTAAAGTTGCTGGCTTGATCAATCAACAATACACGTTGCACGCGCTCCATGCGGTGGTTTAATGCCAAGCGTGCTTGTCGGATGTTGTACAGCGTTTCTTCGCAGCTTGTATCGCAGCTTGCGCCTGGCACATATAAAATGGTCCACTTACCGCGCACCTCGTCCAGATCAAACGCTTCATCACTACCCTCTTCGCTCAACGCAAACTCGGTAAACGGCACAGCTGGAGAAATAAGTTCACCGCGCGACGTACTGCCCCAACTGATAGCACCGGTTTGCACAATCTGAAACCAGATAGTAGCCAACAACAACGGCAAGAAAAACAGCGCAAATATCCACACCAATTTTTTACGCGATGCCGCGCGCGCTGCCTCATCAATTATGATCTCGCCATTTTCATCGCGTAATGGCTTATTCGGTTGCTCGGTTGAACTCATTGAACAGGTTTTATCCGTTTGGTGTTGTACACAATAAACAAAATACATAAAGCCGCGGCCATGGCGTACCACTGAAACGCATAGCCATAGTGTCTGGTTGGCCCTATTGCTGCGGTTGGTTCCCAATTAGCAATGTAAAACTCCGCTTGGCGTTGTTGCGGTTGAACAACACCTGCAAGCACCGTTTCACCAAGCGCTTGTTCGATTGCCGCATAGTCAAAAAACTGCAGCACCTTTGGCCATGGCTCATCCCGACTAAGCGGCTCGCCTTTAACCAGCCCCTTAGATGGCCTGGAGAACAATCCAGTGACTGTTACGGGCCGCGCAGCTATCGTTGCATCGATACTAACATCGGGCAATTCGGCCCGCGTAGCACCTGGTGCGACCCAACCTCGATTAACCAACACCAAGCCATTTGCTGTGCGTACCGGCGTAATAACCTCAAACCCAGCCTGACTTCTATATACACGATTATCCCACAGGAATTGACGTCCACCATCGTAAGCACCAGAGATTTTAACTTTAGTGTGCTTCGATGCTGCAACCGTTAAATCAGTTAACTCAGCCACTGGCACGGCTTGCGATTCACGCGCGTTTTCAGCGGCAGCCAGAATCGTGATCTTCTGCGCTGCACGACGCATCTGCCAAGTACCCAATGCAATCAAGGCCGCAGCGAACAACACAAACAGTAGGCTTATGGTCAGGCTTGGCTTAAATTCGAATTGCCCAATACGCACAGCGTGATGTATTTTCCTAAGTTTAATTTTTCGCTTTAGCGCTCCACAATCAAGCGGCAGTGTTACTCTATAGCACTATGATATTCGTTAAATTCATTGTACTGCTGCTTCTCGGCGCCATCATGATCAGCCTGTTTGCAGGCTTATTCTTCTTGGTTAAAGACAAAGGTCAAACCAAACGCACGGTAAACGCACTAACGTTTCGGATTGGCTTATCCATAGTAGCAATTGTCGTCATACTTATCGCCGCTGCGACAGGTGTTATCGAATTTAATAGCAACCCGCTTAGGGGCGACACATCATCCGGAAACGTCACCTCACCAACAAAATAAACGCTTATTGCAACTTACGCCAATCCAGCTTCGACACAGCCTGCGCCTCATATGCCTTCATACGAGCGAGCAACTCTTCGGGTTCAGTTGCAGCGATCAACAAAGCACGATGTGCGCTCAGCATAAACGCCTCATTACATGCGTTGTCAAGAAAACTCAGCAAACCATCATAAAAACCGGCCACATTTAAAATGCCGCACGGCTTGTTGTGCATGCCCAATTGCGCCCACGTTAAGGTTTCAAACATCTCTTCCAAGGTGCCAAGCCCCCCCGGTAGGGACACAAAACCATCTGAAAGCTCAGCCATCTTGGATTTACGTTCGTGCATATCAGCAACCACGTGAAGCTCTGTGAGGCCTTGATGCGCCACTTCCATCTCGACCAGGGCTTCCGGTATAACGCCAATTACCTTGCCACCCAGCGCCATAAGCCGATCGGCTACCGCCCCCATAATGCCGACGTGCGCGCCGCCGTAAACCAAGGTGATATCTTGCTTGGCGAAGGATTCGGCCAAACGCTCACTGCTTGCAACGTAATCAGGTTTTGCACCAGGACTGGAACCACAGTACACACAAACGGATTTCAACTCACTCACAAACGGTTCGTCTCATAGTTAATTGCCCCGTTGAGTGTACAACGCAGGCACAAAAAAGGCCGGTTATCCCGGCCTTATTGTGTGTCCCTGAGTAACTTTACGCGTTAAATCAGGTATACAAATATGAACAGTCCCAACCAAACCACATCAACAAAGTGCCAGTACCATGCGGCCGCTTCAAAAGCGAAGTGATTATCGGCCGTAAAGTGGCCCTTCATCCCACGCAGCATCACCACCAGCAACATGATCGCACCCATGGTCACATGAAAGCCGTGGAAGCCTGTGAGCATAAAGAACGTTGAACCGTAAATACCACTGCTCATTTTCAAGTTCAAGTGTGCGTAGGCTTCGTAGTATTCGTAGGCTTGGCAAGCAACGAAGATGAAACCCAAAGTAACTGTCGCCGCTAACCAAATTACCATCTTCTGGCGCTTGCCTTCTTTAATGGCATGGTGGGCAATGGTGCACGTGACGCCACTGGTTAATAGTAGCAAGGTGTTGATTAATGGCAGTCCGAACCAAGGCATTGGACGGTAGTCACCAGCAATTTTGCCTGGACCATCACTGGGCCAAACATAGTCGTGCCCTGCCCAAAGGACCGCGTTGGTTACATCGGCACCGCCACCACCTTCACCACCTAGCCAGGGGCCAGAAAATGAGCGAGCGTAAAACAGTGCGCCAAAGAAGGCAGCGAAGAACATCACTTCTGAGAAGATGAACCACATCATGCACATGCGGAACGAAGTATCGACTTGCGAGTTATAGGTGCCTGCTTCACTCTCTTTGATAACGGTTCCGAACCAACCGAACATCATCACGATCAAAATGACCGTACCGACGATAAACAATTCCTTGCCCAAGGCCCGGCCATTCAACCAGTTACCAAAGCCCATGAAGAAAACAAATAAACCGATCGACCCGACGATAGGCCATTTGGCCTCGTGCGGAACGTAGTAGTCAGTAGCACCACTCATTGGGTAGTCCTGTAAGCTAAATTAAAATTAAGTAGAACGCCCGATCAGCTTTGATCGGGCGATCTGAAAAACGTATAAGACAACGTCACGCGATCGACATTGATCGGTAGATCTGGGTCGATAATAAAAGTTAGCGGCATCTCTTTCGAACCCTTGGGTTCAAATGCTTGTCGCGTAAAACAGAAACATTCTGTTTTATTAAAATATTTAGCGGCAGCCTGTGGCGAAACACTCGGTGTAGCTTGAGCCACCACCGGCATATTCGACAGGTTTTCGGCGTAGTAGGCCGCATGATTAAGCTCGCCCGGCTTTACTTGCATTTCCTGGACCTGCGGCTTGAATATCCACGAGCCACCCTGGTTTATGCTGGCCACAAACTCAACCGTCACCAACCGATCAGTAGCCACTTCGGCTTGCGCCTCGGCAATGCTGACACGACCGGTTTTACCGTTTAAACCAGTAACTTCACAAATGATGTCGTAGATCGGCACCATCAAATAGCCAAAACCGAACATGGCAACAGCAAGCAAGAGGCTCTTGCCTGCTACTACAGTATGCCGGTTAGCCACGAGATGTCACCATCCACGCAATGCTGCCTAAGTACAAACAGAGCGCAATTACACCCAGAATGATTGGCATGCGATGGCGCTGCCAAACAGACGGTTTTTTGTTCTCTGTCATTGTTTGCTCAGACACAGCCTTAACGAGTCACAGTGGTTGAATTAATCTCAGGTGCCACTTCAAACGTGTGGTATGGCGCAGGAGATGGAACCGTCCACTCAAGACCACGAGCACCTTCCCAAACTTCAGTCGTTGCCTCTTTACCACCTTTCACACACTTGATAATGATATAGACAAACAACAACTGCGAGAAACCAAAACCAAATGCACCAATCGTTGCAATGAAGTTCCAATCAGCAAAGATATTGTTGTAGTCAGGTATACGTCGCGGCATACCGGCCAAACCAACAAAGTGCATTGGGAAGAACAACACGTTCACGAAAATAGTGGAAATCCAGAAGTGCAATTTGCCCAGCTTTTCGTCGTACATGTTACCGGTCCATTTTGGAATCCAGTAATAGGTGGCGGCCATAAGCGAATAGATGGCACCCGGCACCAATACATAGTGAAAGTGAGCAACTACAAAGTAGGTGTCGTGATACTGAATATCAGCAGGCGTAATCGCAAGCATTAGACCCGACAAACCACCGATGGTGAACATGATGACAAAGCCGACTGCGAACAACATTGGCGTCTCAAACGTCATTGAGCCGCGCCACATCGTAGCTACCCAGTTAAACACTTTTACACCGGTTGGCACTGAGATCATCATGGTCGAGAACATGAAGAACAGTTCACCAGCCAAAGGCATACCGGTTGTAAACATGTGGTGCGCCCAAACAATGAACGACAAGAACGCGATAGACGCGGTTGCATAAACCATTGAGTCGTAACCAAACAATGGTTTGCGCGCAAACGTTGGAATGATGGAAGACACAATACCAAAAGCAGGCAAAATCAAAATGTATACTTCAGGGTGACCAAAGAACCAGAAAATATGCTGGAACATAACCGGGTCACCACCACCAGCAGCGCTAAAGAAGCTGGTGCCAAAGTAACGGTCGGTTAGCAACATGGTTACAGCACCTGCAAACACAGGAATCGTAGCAATCAATAAATACGCCGTGATCAACCAAGTCCATACGAACATCGGCATCTTCATCATGGTCATGCCAGGTGGGCGCATGTTGAAGATAGTGGCCACAATGTTGATTGAACCCATGACTGACGAAATACCCATGAAGTGAATCGCGAATATAACGAATGCAAAGCTGTCACCCATTTGCAACACAAGCGGTGGGTAAAGCGTCCAACCACCGGCCGGGCCACCGCTGTCCATGAACAAGGTAGATAGCATGATGGTAAATGCAAACGGCATAATCCAGAATGACCAGTTGTTCAAACGTGGCAAAGCCATATCCGGCGCACCGATCATCATCGGAATCATCCAGTTAGCCAAGCCAACAAACGCAGGCATTACCACACCAAAGATCATGACAATTGCATGCATGGTGGTCATAGCGTTAAAGAACATCGGGTCAACGAACTGCAAACCCGGCGAACCCAGTTCAGCTCGAATGATCAGCGCCATACCGCCGCCAATAAAAAACATAATTAGCGAGAACCACAAGTACAGAGTTCCGATGTCTTTATGATTGGTGGTTTTTACCCACCGCATAAGACCTTTTGCAGGACCATGGTGATGGTCGTCGTGCTCGTCATGCCCAGGATGATCGTGAGCTTTGTCTGAGTAACTCATCAGTTAACTCCCTTAAGATTGTTCTGTGGCACTGCAAGCGCGCTTTGACGTAAGCCCTGTCTTAGCGAGCGCATGTGAGAAGGTTGCAGTATGTCACCGGCTTGGTTACCAAACGCACTACGCTGGTAAGTAATAACCGCGGCTAAGTCAACATCACTCAGGCTTGAGCCAAAGCCTTGCATTGGCGAATCAGGCACCCCGTTTAAAACCGTGTGCACATGCATATCCATATCACCGTTGACGATGTCGCTGCCGGCAATGGCTGGGAACATACCCGGAATACCTTGGCCTTCCTTCTGATGACAACTCATGCAGTTAGCTGCGTATACGCGCTCACCGGTTGCCATTAATTCTGCTTGCGACCACTGACGAATAGCGTCCATGTCAGCAGACGCTGTTTTCATTTTCTGTTCGCCTACCCAAGTATCAAAATCTTCTTGCGAAACCGCTTTTACAACAATCGGCATAAAGCCATGGTCGCGGCCACACAGTTCTGCACACTTGCCGCGGTACACGCCCGGCTTTTCGATGAGCGCCCAATTCTCATTGATAAAACCCGGTATTGAATCTTTCTTAACCGCCAAGTCTGGCACCCACCAAGAGTGAATAACATCGGCTGCTGTGTGTAGAAAACGAATCTTCTTTCCTACCGGTACAACCAAAGCATTATCAACGTCTTTCAAATAGTGCTCAATGCTTGCAGGGTCGACGGTTGAGTTTGCTTGACGTGCAACGTTGGACGCCGAGTCAAGTTGGCTAAAAAAGCTGATGTCCTGATCAAGGTATTCATACTGCCAGCGCCATTGATAACCCGTGACCTTGATGCTCATTTCAGAATCGCTGAAATCTTCCATCTCGATCAGCACTTTGGCTGCCGGGATTGCCATAACAATGAGAATGACAAGTGGCACGATGGTCCACAACACTTCGACCGTTGTGCTCTCGTGGAAATCAGCGGCCACAGCACCTTTGGATTTTCGGTGCTTGAACATGGAATAAAACATGACAGCGAAAACGGCGGCACCAATAACGCAGCACCAAATAAAGATGCGCATATGCAGCTCGTAGACCTTGCCACTGATTTCAGTCACACCCACGGGCATGTTCAGCGCTCCCCAGTCAGCCCAAGCAACCGACGGCAAGGCCAGTGCACAGACTACGAGGAGCATCCAACGATAGACGCCAGATGTCATAACCAAATCTCCAAAAATAAATCAAAAAACCAATTGGCCGGCGCCGAGCACGGCAACAGCCTGAATATGTTGTTCAACCAATCCGTTGCAGAGCAATTACGCCGTTAGCGTCATTTGCGCTTCAACACCGAGTCCAATTCAGTGAATAATGTTTTCTTCTCTTCACGGCCCAAGCACTTACCGAGCACATAATGTTTGCCATGAGCGCCGAGCGTGAGCTGACCCACTTCAAACGGGCTATCCGGACAATGATACTTCAGCCGAGACCATTCTCTGGGCAAATCAACGCAAATATCTGGTTCTTTGTAACCCCATTCGAGCCGGACGGCATCTGGCTCTACTGTGATCACCTCTTTACGGCTCAATCGGTGGATTGTCCAATGCAGGCAGAAAACGATAAATATCACTTCTGCACCTGCAAACGGAATGATCATCCAGAATCCGAAAGCGGCCATCGCAAACGCAATCCCAAAGCACACAACGCCGAGGCTTGCCGCGAGCCACATGTTGGCCTTCCAGGACATGGACTGATTCGCCTGAACAATCACGCGAGTCGTCCTGTCTACTCTGTTCTGGACATCGATCATAGCGCGTAAACGCAAACCCCTAACTATAGCGTAGCTTTGCCAATTCTCTCAATGAATTGGACTTTTTATTTGCGAAAATCTTACTAACTGCGTTAACCAACTTAGGCTGGGCTGGTATCGGCTTTTTCACATAAATTACAGCATTATTGAGGCAAACCACGTAGCGATTGGCGAAGACTATCGAGTGATATGGAATACTCGTCGGAACTGTTATTCCGATTCTGCGCCAATGCACCTTTCCATCCGTGCCCCTGCACGAGCTCAAGCGTAACCGAAAATCGTTGATCTGGTGCGGCTTCCTTGATTAATTTACGTACCAAGGGCGACATCAGACCAGATCGCCTGCCACGGGCAATATTAGCCGCACCCAACTGACGCAATTCCAATTGCAGAGCATCAACTGATGGGTAATCGATCGATATAAC
Source organism: uncultured Granulosicoccaceae bacterium (assembly GCA_938035945.1). GTDB lineage: Bacteria > Pseudomonadota > Gammaproteobacteria > Granulosicoccales > Granulosicoccaceae > Granulosicoccus. The sequence goes on along the minus strand of CALHOU010000080.1, from coordinate 37,553 downwards.
CTCACGATCCAACACAGGCGCGTTAAAACCGGCCGACAGCATCTCATCACCGGTATTGTGCATGTCAGCCAAACCAAAAACATGTTGCGCGTCATCAACGGTGCTCCACAGCTGCGCATACTCACACAAGGTGTCAGGACCGGCCGTTGTGAACATAAATGCACCGTTTTCAACCAGTACGCGCGACACCTCCTGAAACACAGCTGCCGGCTCATGGCACCAAGGCAATAGCAGGTTCGACACCACAAGATCAAAGCTGGCGTCCGCAAACGGCAGGCTGTGAGGATCGGCACTGAGGCGGGTAAAGGCTTCACGCTTGCGCGGCCACCAGCGCCTAGCACTTTGATTTGCAAGGCTTATCGGGTCAGCTCCGATAATTTGTGCTTGGGGAAAGCGGGTTTGCAAGGCCGCCAATTGGTAACCATCCCGACACCCTAGATCCAGCACCCGCGCGGGCTCAATGGCCAGTAGTTCCAACCTTGCAAACATCCGTTCACTGATGTTTTGGAACACAGCATTGTGCTGCGCAAAGGCGCCATAGGCGTCTGCAAATTGGCGCCGAACTAGGTCGATGCGATCTGGCTGAATCGGTTGATGCATTAAGTTACGTTGAAAACGCTTATCTGTTTTATAGTGGGCTCTTCTAACATCAGACAATACCGTGTTTACAGCCTCACTGTTTATTCCTGCGTTTATCGCAGCCACTTTTGCCTATTTACTCGGCTCCGTATCGGCCGCAATCCTCATTTGTCGGATGATGGGCCTGCCCGACCCCCGAACCTCTGGCTCAGGCAATCCGGGGGCCACAAATGTGTTGCGGGTCGGTGGCAAATTGCCCGCCGGTTTAACGCTACTCGGCGACGGGTTGAAAGGCCTATTGCCAGTCGCCATTACCGGATTAATTATCCCACATCCACCAACCGTTGCCCTGGTTGCCATGGCGGCCTTTCTGGGTCATTTGTATCCCGTGTTTTTTGACTTTCGCGGCGGCAAAGGCGTGGCCACCGCGCTTGGTGCTTTGTTTGGTCTAAGTATGCAGATTGGATTGCTAGCCGCGATCTCGTGGCTGGTGATGAGCCTGGCATTTCGCATTTCGTCGCTGGCTGCCTTAGTGACGTTTACGATTGTGCCGCTGTATTTGCTCACCGCCGGGCACACGGCCTTCGCGATCGTTTATGTCGTGATTGCCGGCTTTCTTTATTACAGCCACCGCGAAAACATTAAACGCATTATCGCTGGCACAGAACCACGGATTGGCAAATCGTAAAATCCGTGCTGCGCGTTCTTACAGCTCTTGTTGCACTACTGCTGCCTGGTTTTAGTTGGGCGTGCGAGGCGTGGACCGACAGTGACGCTAACAACACCACGTTAAAAGTCGGTTCTGTGCAGATTACTGTTAATGATGTATTTAACAATAACATCGATGCTGAAAACCAATTTATTCATCGCTTAGCCAATCAACTGCATATCCAATCAAAAAAAGAGCTCATTGAAGCGCAGTTGTTATTTTCCCAAGGCGAATTGTTTGACCCGGAACTACTGCTAGAAACAGCGCGCAACTTACGCGCAAACCGTTATCTTCGTAGTGCAACCGTTACACCCATTCAAATTTGTGAAGGCGAAGTAGACATACTGGTCGAGACAGGCGACAACTGGACTTTAATTCCTGGCTTTAACTTTGAACGCGCCGGTGGCAAAAACACCTATTCGTTTTCCGTATCAGAATTGAATTTATTGGGCTTAGGTAAAAGCCTTGAGATTGGCGTGGATTATGGTGCGGTTCGCGACCAACAAGTATTGCAATACTTCGACCCAATGTTGTTTGGCACCAGCACACAATTCACAGCCCAATTGCAAAATAACACCGACGGGGAAGTTCAGGTTATTCAGTTTAGCAAGCCGTTTACCTCGCTGGATGCAAAAGACAGCTGGGGGATACGCATCGGTAACACTGAATTTATCAACACGCTACATAACAATGGTCTTGCAGTTAATCAAGTAAGCGTCGATCGTGAATTTGCATCTATTCAAAAAGGCTTTTCAACCGGGCGCAAAGCGGTTAAACATCGTGCCGATGGCCAAACGGTTTTTCGTGTAGTTCGCTATAGCTACGGCTGGCAGTTTGATCGTTTAGAACTTGCCAGCACAGTTAACTTTCCCGATAACCAGTTCACGCCGGTGCGACAATTTAGCTATCCGTTTGTGGAAGTTGAGTTTCTCCAACCAGAATTCATAGAACAATCCAATTTGCAGCTGATGGAGGCTGTGGAAGACGTGAACGTGGGGCATAGACTCAATGCGCGAATCGGCTATGCAGCAGATTATTTTGGCACTACATTCGCAGCGTTTGTCACTGATATTGAATACGAAAAAGGCTGGAAGCAAGGCGAGCGGTTTTTAAGTTTATTTAACGCAAACATCAGCGGCTACTACTCCGATGATGGCATTGAAGATGGCCTGGCCAGTGCCACTTTGAAGAATTTTTATTTTCTCAGCCGTAAAAGCCAACTGTTTGCCTCTGCAAATTTCACGGCCAGTGAAAAACTGTTCGCAAATCGCCAGATTGTGCTCGGTGGTGCAACTGGCCTGCGCGGCTACCCACTCAATTTTCAAACCGGCTCGCGACGCACGCGCCTAAGTTTTGAGCATCGTTATTTTTTCGACTGGTACCCGTTGCGGCTTGCGCGTATTGGTACAGCCACGTTTGCTGATATCGGTTCGGCCTGGGAGAAAAACGATGACCCGAGCTGGCTGCGCGATGTTGGTTTTGGCTTACGTGTCGTCAGTACGCGGCAAGCCGACGCCAAAGTATTGCACATCGATTTTGCTTTCCCACTTGATGAAACTGACCGGATTGAACAATTTCAATTAGTGGTTACAGCAAAAACCCTGTTTTAGTGAATCGCGCTCAATTCTTCTAACGACCATCGCGGACGAATATTCAGATCAAGCTCAGTGCTCTGACCTTGCGCAAGGCGAAGGGCACCGGCTAGGGCGATCATTGCACCATTATCGGTACAAAATTCTAACCGCGGATAATACGCCTGACCACCAAGCTTGTTACACATGACATTGGCCTGCTCTCGCAGTCGTGCATTGGCACCAACACCACCGGATATCACCAAGGCGTTTAAGTGTTCTTGCTTCAATGCGCGCTTGCATTTAGCCAGCAAGGTATCCACGACGGCCGCTTCAAACGATGCGGCTAAATCTTCCTTGCGTAAATTTGGGTTGTTGCGCAACTCGGTAATAGCGGCTGTTTTGAGCCCGCTAAAACTAAAATCCAAACCGGGCCGGTTTAACATGGGCCGAGGCAAGGCAACAGATTCTGGGTCACCTGCTAACGCCAGTTTTGCCAAGTGCGGACCACCGGGGTAAGGCAGCCCGAGCACCTTCGCCGTTTTATCAAACGCCTCTCCTGCCGCATCATCCACCGACTCACCTAAAACGCGGTATTGACCGATGCCATCGACCCGCACCAATAAGGTGTGACCGCCTGAAACCAGCAAGCAAACGTGCGGAAATGGCGGCGTTTCGGGCTCGAGCATCGGTGCGAGCAAATGGCCTTCCATATGATGTACGCCGATCGCGGGACAGCCAATGGTAAAGGCCAAAGACCGCGCCATAAGCGCACCTGTCATCAAAGCCCCAGCCAATCCGGGCCCGGAAGTAAACGCAATCCCCTCTATTTGGCCGCGTTTCAGGCCCGTCTTGTGCAATATCTGTTGAGTCAGCGGCACAAGTCGCTGGATATGGTCTCGCGAGGCCAATTCGGGTACAACCCCGCCATATAAGGCGTGCAGGTCAATTTGGGAGTGAATTTCGTGCGCAAGCAAGCCACGATCAGTGTCGTAGAGCGCTACACCTGTCTCGTCACACGAGGATTCGATACCAAGAACGATCATAGTTGATTGAGTTTACCTGCCAGAACCCGCTATACTAGGGAGCTTTTCCAATTACGTGCAAGAGAATACGACTTAAATGCCTTCAGTACGAGTAAAAGAAAACGAGCCATTTGAAATGGCACTTCGACGATTCAAGCGTTCATGCGAGAAAGCCGGTGTATTAACCGAAACTCGTCGCCGTGAATTCTACGAAAAACCAACCGCTGAGCGAAAGCGAAAAGCGGCGGCGGCTGTTAAGCGCCACCAGAAGAAATTGTCGAAAGAAATCACCCGTCGCGTACGTTCTTACTAAGACTACCCACTCAACACCATGAGTGAGACTCGACAACGCATTCTTGACGATATTAAAGCTGCGATGAAGGCAGGCGATAAGCCTCGTCTGGCAACTTTGCGCTTAATGTCTGCGGCGATCAAACAGATTGAAGTCGACCAACGCACCGAACTCGATGAACCCGGCACCATTGCGGTGCTTGATAAAATGCTTAAGCAGCGGCGCGAATCCATCGCGCAGTATGAAAAAGCCAACCGTAACGATTTAGTGGACGTTGAGCAGAGCGAAATTTCGCTCATTCAAGAATACATGCCTGCTGCACTATCAACCGACGAAATCGCAAGTGTTATCGACGAAGCGGTTGCTTCATCTGGCGCAAGCTCCATCAAAGACATGGGCAAAGTCATGGGTATGGTCAAACCCCTCTTGCAAGGCAAAGCCGACATGTCAGCAGTTAGTCAGATCATCAAACAACGCCTTAACGCCTGATTAGCCTCGGGCGCTTAAATGTGGGCGATACGACATCGCCTATCGAGCCCAAACAATATGAGCAACAACAATTTCCAGTTTCTGGATGCACCGCGACAAGACCCTGAAAAAACTGAGGTCGTGGTACGTATTAAAGACTTCAAAGAAATCTACGGGCAATTCGATGCTGAGCAAGCGGCAGTACAAGCCGATCGCTGCCTGGCTTGCGGCAATCCCTATTGCGAATGGAAATGCCCCGTACACAATTACATCCCTAACTGGTTAAAGCTGATTGCTGAAGGCAACCTGTTAGAAGCTGCCGAAATGTCTCACCGCACGAACTCATTACCAGAGATGTGTGGCCGTGTTTGCCCGCAAGACCGACTATGCGAAGGTGCCTGCACACTGAACGATGGTTTCGGTGCTGTATCGATCGGCTCCATTGAGAAGTACATAACCGATGAAGCGCTAAAGCAAGGTTGGCGTCCAGATATGTCAGCAGTTAAAGCCACCGGCCAACGCGTTGCCATTGTTGGCGCTGGTCCTGCAGGTTTAGGTTGTGCCGATATACTCGCTCGCAACGGCGTCCAAGCCGTGGTGTTCGATAAATATAACGAGATTGGTGGCTTGCTCACTTTCGGTATTCCACCGTTTAAGTTAGAAAAAGAAATCGTGTTTACACGCCGTGAAATTCTTGAAGGGATGGGTGTTGAATTTAAGCTCAACACCGAAGTTGGCAAAGACATCACTTTCCAAACCTTACTCGATGAATATGATGCCGTGTTTCTTGGCATGGGCACTTATACATCCATGCGTGGTGGTTTCCCCGGTGAAGACTTACCCGGCTCATACGAGGCCTTGCCGTATCTTATTTCTAATGTGAACCACCAATACGAATGGGACACTAACAAAGATAACTTCATTGATTTAAAAGGTAAACGTGTTGTTGTATTAGGCGGTGGCGACACGGCCATGGATTGCAACCGCACAGCTATTCGCCAAGGCGCTGAATCGGTTACCTGTGCATATCGACGTGATGAAGCCAACATGCCGGGTTCACGCCGAGAAGTTAAAAATGCAAAGGAAGAAGGCGTTGAATTTTTATGGAACCGTCAGCCGGTTGAAATAGTTGAAGGCAACGGTGTTGTTAAAGGCGTAAGGGTTGTCACAACCAAATTGGGCGACGCTGACGAGCGTGGTCGACGCATGCCAGTGGAAGTGCCAGGCACGGAAGAATTTTTACCTGCAGAAGCTGTGCTGATAGCGTTTGGATTCAGACCCAATCCTGCTAATTGGCTGAGTGAATTTGATATCAGCACGGATGATGGTGGTCGCGTTGTCGCACCCGAAGCGAACAAATTTATGCATCAAACCAGTAACCCTCGTGTGTTTGCCGGTGGCGATATGGTGCGCGGGTCTGATCTTGTTGTCACCGCTGTGTTCGAAGGTCGCAATGCAGCAACCGGCATCTTGGGTTATTTAAAATCCACCGCAACTTCCGCTGCGTAAAAGCTTGCAGCATCAATTTGGATTCACGCTATGAGCGCACAGCTGCAAAACGATTTATATCTTCGCGCACTCATGCGCGAACCCGTCGAACGTACCCCAGTTTGGGTGATGCGCCAGGCTGGTCGTTATCTCCCCGAGTATTTACGTGTACGTAAGCAAGCAGGCGACTTCATGACGCTGTGCAGCACACCAGAACTAGCTTGCGAAGTCACTTTGCAACCACTTGAACGCTTCAAGCTTGATGCGGCTATTTTATTCTCCGACATACTCACCATTCCTGATGCGATGGGATTGGGTTTACATTTCGTGGCTGGAGAAGGACCTAAATTTTCCAACCCGATTACGTCACGTGCCGATGTCGATAACTTACCCAACATCGATGCTGGAACCGACTTACGCTACGTAATGGATGCCGTGAGCGTGATCAGAAAAGAACTCAATGGTCGTGTACCTTTAATCGGTTTCTCCGGCAGCCCATGGACGTTAGCCACCTATATGGTTGAAGGTGGCGGAACAAAAGATTTTGCAAAAGTTAAAGGCATGATGTTTAGCGACCCTGATGCTATGCACGCACTGTTAAACAAAAACGCTGTGGCTGTTACCAATTACCTAAATGCGCAAGTGCAAGCCGGTGCGCAATCACTGATGATCTTTGATACATGGGGTGGCGTACTATCGCCGGATGACTATCGCCAGTTTTCCTTGCACTACATGCAGCAGATTGTGGACGGCCTTACACGGGAAGCCGATGGCCGACGAGTACCTGTTGTTCTGTTCACCAAAAACGGTGGCCGCTGGTTACCGGACATGGCTGATACTGGGTGCGATGGCTTAGGTGTGGATTGGACGATGGACTTGGCCGATGCCAGAGCCCTGGTTAACGACCGCGTTGCACTGCAGGGCAACCTGGACCCTTCAACTTTGTATGCATCGCCTGAACGTATTCGCGCAGAAGTAAAGAAAGTACTGGATAGTTATGGCAGCGGACCTGGTCATGTATTTAATCTAGGGCATGGCATTCATCAATTTGTTAATCCAGACCACCTTGGCGTTATGGTGGATGCTGTGCGAGAATTTAGCGCAAGTTAACACTTCACAGGCACGTCCTTATGAGCACTACCCCTAACGCCTTGGAACGTGTCGAACGCTTTTGCCAACAGTACGAACTTCGCCTTCCCATTCTGATGGCGCCCATGGCCGGCGCCTGCCCCGCTTCATTAGCGAGCGCCGTTGGAAGCGCCGGTGGTATGGGCGCATGCGGCGCATTATTAATGAATGCCGATGCCATTAATGCATGGGTAGCCGAGGTACGCAGCACGACCAATGGCGCGTTTCAATTAAACACGTGGATACCCGACCCCGAACCTGTGCGCAACCCCGAGCACGAAAAAGCCGTGCGGGAGTTTTTAGGCCAATGGGGGCCCACCGTACCAAGTGATGCGGCGGACGCACCACAAGCTAACTTTGAACAACAATGCGACGCCATGATTAACGCAAGTCCGCGTGTCATTTCTTCGATCATGGGACTGTATCCACCACACATTGTTGAACGCATGAAAGCCGAAGGTATTCATTGGTTTGCCACTGCAACAACAGTTACTGAAGCCTTGCAAGCAGAGGCCGCAGGTGCAGATGTGATCGTTGCGCAAGGCATGGAAGCCGGCGGACACAGAGGCGCGTTTAACGCGGATGATGCCAGCACCGCGCTTGTAGGTTTATTTGCTCTACTGCCATCGATTGTTGATGCGGTGAAAATACCTGTCGTTGCAACTGGTGGTATCGCTGATGCACGACATGTTGCTGCTGCCATAACGCTAGGCGCATCCGCTGTGCAAATAGGCACAGGCTTGTTGCGTACACCCGAAGCAGGTTTAAATGCAGCCTGGAGCAACGCGATTGCCAATACCAAACCGGAAGACACGACAGCCACCCGTGCGTTTTCAGGGCGGCTCGGCAGAAGCATTCGATCAAAGTACACAGAGGCCGCAGCCAGCAATGATGCGCCTGAGCCAGCGCCGTATCCGTTACAAAGAAACCTGACGCGTTTCATGAAAGATGAAGCGAGTGCAGAATCGGACATTAACCGTATGCAAGCCTGGGCCGGGCAATCGTCGGCGTATGCGCGCAACGATGCGGCAGGCACGATTATTTCCGAACTGTGGGAAGACGCCCTAAAACACTTACCGAGCGCATAGGAGCTACTCGCACTTTGGTAATTGCGACCTGAATCGGTAATTCCAACTTCTGCGCTTAATCAAATATAAAGACTGTGGTAGTTTCGGATCTCCATTGAGTCGCAGCAGATCCCTACAGTGTCTTCTACTCCTTCTGCCATAGATGAACTTGCCGCATCAGTTGCTAAGCCTTTTGAGCAGGCGCATGCCATGCCAAGCAGCGTGTACACCTCGGAAAAATTTCTCAAGGCCGAGATCGAATCGGTGTTTGGTCAGGACTGGTTTTGCGCTGGTCGCGCATCCTCTATTAGCGAACCTGGCGAATACTTAACGCTTGAATTGGCTGGCCAACCGATTATGGTTGTGCGCGAAAAAAACGGTGAACTTAAAGCGCAATCCAATGTGTGTCTTCACCGCATGTCGACCTTATTAGAAGGACGAGGTAAAACGAACTCTATCGTTTGCCCGTATCACGCGTGGACTTATGAGCTTAACGGCCAACTGCGCGGCGCTCCTGCGATGGAGCAAAACCAATCGTTTTGTAAAAAGGGTTTACAACTTCCCAGCATCCGTTGCGAACAATGGCTGGGATGGATCATGGTCACGCTTAACGATGATGCGCCCAGTGTCGCTACACAATTAAAAGAAGTGAGCGACATGGTGGCTGACTATCAAATGGAAGACTACTACGAGTCATTTTTTGAAACACATTTGTGGGATACCAATTGGAAGGTGTTGGCAGAGAATTTTATGGAAAGCTACCACTTACCGGTTTGCCACAGGGGCACGATTGGCGGTCAATCAAAATTAGAAGAAATGATTTGCCCGCCGGGCAGTAAAGCATTCAACTACCACACCATACTAAAAGACGATTCACTCAGCATCGCTTTAGCGCACCCAAACAACACGCGCATGCAAGGCGAACGTCGTCGCACTACTTATTTACTGGCGATATACCCAAGCCTGTTAATCACATTAACGCCTGGCTACTTTTGGTATTTATCATTACACCCAGAAGGCGTGGGCCAGGTGCGCATTATGTTCGGTGGTGGCATGTCCAAAGATTTTGCCGATGATAAAGAAGCGCAAGAACATTTTAATGGATTAAAAACACTGCTAGATGATGTCAATATCGAAGATCGAGGCTGTACCGAGAAAGTCTATAAAGGCCTGTGTTCTGCACTGGCTAAACCCGGCCCGCTCTCACACCTTGAGCGCCCTAACTACGACTTTGCGCATTACTTAGCGTCCAAAGTTTCACCTAACTAACAGGCAGGTTCCTTATGAATCTCCCCGCAGATACAAAATCGGTTTTAAACGATATAAAAAAACGCAGCGAATCAACACCGCGATCCATGCCACCATCGTTTTATAAAGATGAAAACATGCTTCCGGTCGAAGTGGAACAGCTGTTTATAAACGGCTGGGTTTGCCTTGGGCGGGCTGATGAAATTCCAAACATTGGCGACTACTACACCATCGACATGTTCGATGAACCTTTAATTGTTTCGCGAACAAAGAAATCACAGATATCAGTATTATCGAATGTATGCAGACACCGTGGCAGTCAAATACTCACAGGTAAAGGCAACAGTAAACGCTTCACATGCCCGTACCATCGTTGGTCTTACGACTTAGAAGGCAAACTCCTGGCGGCACCATTGGTTGATAAGTCGGAAGGCTTTGACCGCAATCAGTGCAAGCTACCCTCTTTTCGCACGCACGAATGGTGGGGTTGGATTTTTGTAAACTTAAGCGGCAAGGCCGACGACTTCGAATCACAAATCGTTGGACTCGACGACTACGTCAGAAATTATCACGCAGAAGAAATGCGTAGCATCGGTGCCAGCACAGAGCAATGGCCATTGAACTGGAAGTGCTTAGCCGAAAACTTTATGGAAGGCTATCACTTAACACCTGTACACCGGGACACGCTGCACCCAATGACGCCCACCCGCTTGTGCGAAAAAATTCCAGCAGGCATCGGTTATACAGGTTACAAATCTCATTACAGCCAGAGTTTTAAAGGTCGCACACAAACTCATCCTGACATGACAGCCGAAGAGTGCTCATTGTCAATGATGGTTTGGATATACCCAGGATTTGTAGCCGCCATATCGCCCAATTCGGCCGTGTATATGAGCATCACACCAACAGGACCTGCGAGCTTACAAACGCGTTGGGATGTGATTGCGCGCGAAGCCGTATTTGAGGCTGATGAAGCACAAGAACGATTAGAGTTTGCCCGCGCATTTAATAAGGAAGACCGCGAACGATTACTAGATGTTCAACGCGGATTAGCTTCGCGTTTTGCAACACGCGGGTTTCTGGCGCCACCCGATTACGAAGGAACCGTTTGGGACTTTTACCACTACATGGCTGATAGGCTGCCCTAACGGTGCTGATCGATTAGGATCTGATTCCCATCCGGGTCAGTCAGCATAATACTCGCCGGACCAGAGCTACTTTCGTCCGCTTCTGAACCCAATTCAACACCATTGGTTTTTAAATGCTGTTGAATCTCACGCACATCGGTAAACGGATTGGTTTCAGATGCGTTCTGATCCCAACCGGGGTTAAACGTCATGAGGTTGTTTTCAAACATGCCTTGAAACAGGCCGACAAGGTGATCACCGTTTTTCATAATTAGCCAGTTCTGATCAGCGTCTCCACCAAACACCGTAAAGCCCAATACTTCATAGAACCGTCGGGATGCCTCTAAATCTTTTACCGCAAGGCTAACGGAGAATGCGCCCAATTCCATAGTACCGCTCCATTTTCATAGAATTCCATTCTATAAAAGCACCACTAAAGTTTAATTGCAATACGAGGTCTGGGTAATCGAGTGTTGCGAACTGTGTACAGACGAAGTTTAGAATAGCGACTCTACTTCATTTTTCTTTTCGCGCTTGGTTTTTGGAACCGACGTGGCAGTGGATGTGCCATTATTGCTGGACGACGTGTTTGAACTGCGTCGAACCAAGTCCTCAGGCACCGTACCATCGACAAAAAATTCCATTATAGTTCCTTCACCACTGGCACGCTCCCCAGTCCTTCGGTCGATACGCACTGTCTGCATACCAGCCGGCGTAGAAAAATCATCTTCTGGCACACCGTCGAGAATCTTTGCGATAAACGAACTCCACATAGGTAGGGCTGCTACCCCGCCAGCTTCTTTTCTACCCAATGGTTCAAGGCCATCAGAACCCACCCAAGCGGCCGCAACCACTTGCGAGTTAAAACCGGTAAACCACGCATCCAGCTGATTATTTGTTGTACCCGTTTTACCGGCAAGGTCTTTGCGGCCAAGCGCTTCACCAGCACGGCGCGCGGTACCACGTGATACCACCTCGCGCATCATGCTACTCATGATGAAGGCGTTGCGTTCATCAATGACTCTTGGCGCGTTGACCACATCAAGCTGGGCCAACTCTTTTGCAATCACACTTTCAGTCACTTCTTCTTCATCGATAGATGAGGCATCGGCAATGTCTTCGGTCGTGGTCTCTTTATCCGCATCAGTGATCGCCTCAACCTCTGCTAACAAATCGTATGAGGAATCCGGCGCGCAGTCTGCGCACAACACAACCTTGGGGGTTGTATAAAGTGTTTCACCACGCGGGTCTTCGATGCGCTGAATAAAATGTGATGGCACTTTGTAGCCGCCATTTGCAAAAATCGCGAAAGCAGAAGTAAGCTCCATAGGCGTTACCGATGCGTTGCCCAGCGCCAAAGATAAATCTTCCGGCAAACTGCTTTGCTTAAAACCAAATCGTTGTGTGTATTCGATGGCTGCCGGTACACCCATTTCACGCAGTACACGCACTGAAACCAGATTTCTGGATTTAACCAATGCCTCGCGCAGCCGAGTGGGTCCGAAAAATCGTCCGCTGTAATTTTGCGGACGCCATTCACCTTCCAATGCGGCATCGTGGAAAACCACTGGCGCATCATTATAGATAGTGGCAGCAGTGTCGCCGTTTTCTAGGGCCGCCGAATAAATAAATGGCTTTATGGTTGAACCCGGTTGGCGACGGGCTTGGGTTGCGCGGTTAAATTTACTGCGAAAGTAATCAAAGCCACCCACCAATGCCAGTACTTTGCCCGTTGCAGGCTCAAGCGCTACAAACGCGCCCTCAATTTTAGGTTCTTGCACAAATCGTGCGGTGCCATCTTCTTCGTTCTTTTGCAGATGCACCACATCACCAATGTTAAGCACATCGGTTACCGCAACAATTTCATCACCCCGTTCATCAGTTGAGATGCGTTCTCGCGCCCAAAGCACATCTTCCAGTGGAATCACAAACTGCTCACCTTCGCCTGACATCAACGTTGCGGATGCTTCTTCAACGGCTATAACCGCCGCCGGGACCATCCCACCTCGATTTGAATATTCTTTCAAATTAGCGCGCAGCAACTCAGGATCATTCATGGTCGGTGCATCAACCTGGCCAATCGGCCCGACATAACCATGGCGGCGTTCGTAGTCAAACAGCGCGTCACGAAGGGCTTTATTCGCCGCTATTTGATTCGCAGAACGGATAGTGGTGTACACGTTAAATCCGGCACTGGACCAGCTATCACCATAAAGCTGCTGGATGCGTTCGCGGACCATTTCACCCACATAATTAGCTTCAGCTTCGGGTTGAGAATAATGCATCGCCGCTGTCACCGGCATGGCTTTGGCCTGCACGTACTCTTTGTCGGAAATCATATCAAGGGCGCTCATGCGGCCAAGCACGTAGTCGCGCCGCACTAAGGCACGCTCAGGATTCACAATGGGGTTATAGCGCGATGGTGCTTTGGGTAAACCTGCCATCATGGCAGCCTCAGCCAGCTCAATATCACCGAGCTCTTTATCGTAGTAAACCTTTGCAGCCGCAGCATAGCCGTAGGAGCGGTTGCCCAAATAAATTTTGTTTATATAGAGTTCGAGTATTTCATCTTTTTCCAGCAGTGATTCAATCCGAAGCGCTGTAAATATCTCTCTGATTTTACGGATGTAGGTTTTTTCGCGTGTCAGAAAGAAGTTTCTTGCCACCTGCATGGTGATGGTACTGCCGCCCGGGCCAATCTCGCCTGTCTTGGCCACGTGCAAAGCGGCGCGTATTAAGCCTTGATAATCAACACCAGGGTGATCATAGAAACGCTTATCTTCTGCCGCGATAATTGCATTCTTCAAGTGCTGAGGGGCTGCCGAAATATGGATCGGTTCTCGCCTCTCCTCTCCGTATTCGGAAATCAACAAACCATCTTCCGTGTAGATACGCAGCGGCATGCTCAGCCGTACCTCTCGCAATGTGCTGACGTCTGGAAGGTCCGGTTTGATCTTGAAATAGAGGAAACCAACACCAATGGCACACAAAATTCCGAAGCTTATTCCCGATATGGCAAGCCATTTGAATATAGAAACCCACAAACCGCGCTTTTGGCGTCGGCTGGGGCGGATGGAAGACTTACGTCTGCGTCGTCGATGTGAAGATGAGTGAGGCATACAAGCCTATTAAATCGTTGTGTAACAACGAATTATAACAACTGGCTTGAAGCTTGAAGCAAAACTTCACTGTGGTTTGCGAACTGGACACATATGCCAGATTTCTGGCACTTAGCGCCAAAAGGTGCTGATTGCCAAGCGGAACTGTTTTTGAACGGAGGATATACGCCCAAGCCATTGTTACCAAAAGAAATAATTCTAATTGGTGATTAAAGAATTACCCAGCTGACGGCGCTAAACACGACATGGCACTCAAAATAGCATCACGAAACTCCGGACTGATCGGCCTAGATATAACGGCCACATCAGTAAAGCTTCTCGAGCTTAAACCGACGAAAAAAGGCTACAAAGCGGTGAGTTACACCGTAGAACCCTTGCCGGCAAACGCAGTATCCGAGAAAAACCTACAAGACGTTGAGGCGGTTGGCGATGCCATCCGACGAGCGGTCAAGCGATCAGGGACGCGGACGAAAAACGCCGCAGTCGCAGTCCCCAGCGCCATGGTTATCACCAAGGTCATTCAAATGCCAGACGATTTGAGACCGCATGATATGGATGCGCAAATTCAACTTGAGGCAGATCAATACATCCCCTACGCACTTGAGGAAGTCAATCTCGACTTCCACATTATTGGCCCTTCTGAGGAAGCTGCCGGAATGGTAGATGTGTTGTTAGCTGCCTCACGTAGCGAGAACGTCGAAGATCGCACGGCAGCTGCTGAAATTGGCGGCCTCAACGTAAAGATTGTTGACGTTGAACCCTACACAATGGAAGGCGCGTTTCAGCTGATAAAACATCAACTGCCAAACGAAGGCCTTGAACAAACCGTTGCTATTCTTGACGTTGGTGCGAGCATGACAAGTTTATGTGTGCTGCGCGACCAAAGCTTAATTTACACACGCGAACAACCCTTCGGTGGTAAGCAACTCACTGAAGAGATTATGCGTCGCTACGGTTTATCGTATGAAGATGCTGGTCGAGTCAAGCGTGTTGGCGGTTTGCCAGATAACTACGAGCCAGAAGTACTTGCTCCGTTTCGCGACTTGATGGTTCAACAAGCGAATCGATTCCTGCAGTTCTTCTTCTCCGCAGATAAAAATGATTACGTAGATCAAATTGTATTGGCCGGTGGTTGTACCGGTATCCCAGGCGTTGCAGAACTTATCGAAGAACGCATTGGTACCCCAACCATCATTGCCGATCCATTTGGCGAAATGAGCATCGGCTCAGATATACCTGCACAACGACTCAGGGACGATGGCCCAGCAATGATGATTGCTGCGGGTCTGGCAATGCGAGGAGCTAACTAATGACCAAAATTAACCTGCTGCCGTGGCGTGAAACGCACCGGCGCGAAAAGAACAACGAGTTTTACGTTGTTCTTGGACTTTGCGCAGCACTGGCTGCTGGCATTGGCTTTGGCGGCTTGCAGTTCGCTAAAGACAAAGTCCAGTTTCAGGAAAAGCGAAACGCACGACTTGAAACTGAAATCAATTTGCTTAAAGAAGAATTGGCGGCCATTCGTGAACTTGAAGACACGAAGAATAACCTGCTTGCTCGAATGGAAATCATTCAGCAATTGCAAGGTCAGCGTCCACAAATAGTGCACACGTTTCACGAAGTGGCAACGCGTCTTCCAGACGGCGTATTCCTCACTTCCATGAAGCAAGTTGGCGACAAACAACTGATCATCGAAGGCCGTGCAGAATCTAACGCTCGAGTCTCGGCACTGATGCGTCGTATGGATCGTAGTGACTATTTCGACAACCCCACGCTTGATGTTATCCAGGCAGACAAAGTTGATGGCATCAGTACTTTTAAATTAAGCGTTATCCAATTGGCACCAAAAGCAGACGGCGAAACGGAGGCTGACAATGGCGTTTAGTGATGCAATTAACGAGATGAAATCGATCGACGGCGAGGAGTACAAACGACTCGGCACGTCACCGATCATCTTACGAATACTGATCATTATATCCGTCGTGGGTCTGGTTATCTTCGCTTCGTTTTGGTTTTTAGTTAAGCCAGAGTTTGAAAAACTGGAAACAGTGAAAGCGAAAGAACTGACATTGCGCGACAAGTTTGATTCAGAACAATCAAAAGCGGCTAACCGCAGTGCTTATGTTGAGCAACTTGAAGAGATGAAGAAAACGTTTAACGTCATGCTTCGTCAACTTCCGAATAAAACCGACATCGAAAGTCTCTTGGTGGATTTGTCGCAGACAAGTGTTGCCAGTGGTTTGGATGTTAAGTACTTCAAACCTGAAACTGAAATACCAAAAGAGTTTTACGCAGAGTACCCGATAAAGATAAGCGTCACTGGTCAGTATCACCAGTTTGGTCAGTTTATCAGTGGACTTGCAGCCCTTCCCCGAATCGTGACGCTTAGCAATATCGATATCGGTGAAGTTCGAGCCCAACAAAGCGCTGGCAGAGAAGCGCCTGCGCCGGGCAGCAAATTAAAAATGGATCTGGTGGCGACCACCTACCGTTATATTGAGGAGGAATAAGCACAATGCAACGGTTTAATCCCATCGTGCTACTGAGCGTAGCAGCACTGCTTAGCGCATGTGGCGGCGATATGTCTGATCTTGAGCGATTCATAGATGAGACTAAAACTCGACACATCGGCAAAGTCGATCCATTACCAGAATTCCCTCCGTACCAGACGTTTAAATACGCTGCGACGGATATTCGTGACCCATTTCGGGCACAAACCGACATTGGTTCATCGCCAATTGCCGAAGTGGAATACAACGGTCCGCGCCCTGAGGCGACTAGACGAAAAGAAGTATTGGAATCATTTCCAATCGATTCTTTGAAAATGGTCGGCTTATTGCAGCAGAAATCGCAGACATGGGGTCTGGTACGCGACCCGGATGGAACCATCCACCGCGTTCAACCAGGCAACTATGCAGGCACGAACCACGGAAAAATTGTAAGTGTTAAAGAAACCAAGATTGATATCGTTGAACTTGTACCAGACGGTCTCAGTGGATGGGTTAATCGTGAGGCGCAACTTGCGATGTCCGATGACTAGTATGAAACGGAGAATACGGGTGAAAAACCAACAACGCAACAATGCGCTAAGCATCGGCCACAATCGTTACTTCAGCAAGGCTATCCGTGCTGCACGTATCGCAATGTTGGCCACTGCGGCGCTTGCAGTACAACATGCCCAAGCCGCTGGAAATGCGCTACTGGACATTAGCCACGTGACCCTAGCAGGTAACAAGCAGCAATTGGCGTTAACGCTGAGCGGCCCTGCTGGTGACCCGAAGGCATTCACCATAGATAACCCTGCTCGCATCGCGCTTGATTTAGCGGATACCGAAAATCGACTCGATGAGCGTAATCTTCGCATCAGTGCAGGCTTGCTACAAAACGTGACAACGGTTGAAGCTGGTGGCAGAACTCGTGTGGTTATTAACCTTGCGTCAATGACCCCCTACACGACTGCAGTACGTGGCAATCAGTTATTCGTAACGCTCGATTCTGATGCTAACTCTGGCGGACTAGACAACAACCAGTCTATTCTTGCAGCAGTTCAGGAAGAAGAGATAAAAGCGACCTTCGAACAAGAAGGTCACTCGATCAATTCAATTGATTTTCGTCGTGGCCCACTTGGCGAAGGTCGTATTATGTTCGATCTTTCAAGTGCCGGTGTTATCACTGACATGCGCGAAGAAGGTGGTCGAGTGGTGGTTGAATTCCCTGACACGCAGTTGGCTGCAAAGCTACAAAAGCGCTTGGATGTGATGGACTTTGGTACGCCAATCCAATACATTGATGCCCTTTCAAACAAGCGTGGCACACGGGTAATCATCCAACCGGCTACACAAGAATTTGAACAACTGGCTTATCAGTCTGACAACATGTTTACTGTTGAACTAAAGCCTATGAGCAAAGAAGATATCGAAGAGAACCGCAAAGCCAAGTTCGGGTATGTGGGTGAAAAGCTATCTTTGAACTTCCAGGACATTGAGGTGCGCTCTGTACTACAACTACTGGCTGACTTTACCGACTTGAACATCGTGGTTAGTGATTCTGTACAAGGCAAACTAACACTTCGTTTGAAGAACACACCTTGGGACCAGGCCTTGGATATCATCCTGCAGTCTAAAGCCCTTGGTAAGCGTCAGGCTGGCAACGTTATCATGATTGCTCCTGCTGAAGAGATCGCTACACGTGAGCGTATCGAACTTGAAGGCATGAAGCAAAAGACTGAACTTGCGCCAATCAGGACTGAGTTCTTTCAAGCTAACTATGCAAAAGCATCTGAGCTTTCAAAGCTACTGCAAGCGCAATCAGGCGGCCTACTAACCGAGCGTGGTTCAGTAACTGTTGATGATCGTACCAACACCTTGTTGATCAGTGATACTGCCGATCAACTGGCTGAGATACGCGCATTGGTTCACCGTCTTGACGTACCTATTCGTCAGGTACTGATCGAATCTCGAATTGTTATTGCTTCAGATGACTTCAATAAAGACATTGGTGTTCGTTGGGGCTTGAACCGAAACACAGCTGGTGCTATCGGTGAAGATGGCGCAACGGGTGACGGCTTTTTGTTATCAGGTAACTCTAATGGTGTAGCTAACTTGCTAACCTCTGGAGACCTTGACGCCAACCGATTCAACGTGAACCTACCTGGTAACAACGCTGCGGGCTCACTAGCGGTTGCGCTTGCAAAGCTTCCATTCGGCACCCTTCTCGAATTGGAACTATCGGCAATGCAAGCTGAAGGCACAGGCGAAGTTATCTCGAGCCCACGTGTTATCACAGCTAACCAGCACGAAGCACACATTGAGCAAGGTGTAGAAATTCCATACCTTGAAGCATCGTCAAGTGGTGCAACATCAGTATCGTTTAGAAAAGCGGTTCTGGGCTTAACGGTTACTCCACAGATTACGCCAGACGATCGTATTGTCATGGACCTGAAAATCAATAAAGATACTGTTGGTCAGATATTCAGTGCCGGTAACATAAACGTACCGAGTATCGATACTCGCGAAGTTAACACGCAAGTACTTGTCGATAACGGTGAAACAGTTGTACTCGGTGGTGTATACGAGCAAAACCTAATCAACAAAGTAGACATGGTACCGTTCTTCGGTAGCCTGCCTTTGATTGGTCGGTTCTTTCAACACACCACCAATCAGGACGACAAATCAGAATTGCTTGTCTTCGTAACACCGAAGATCATCAAGGAAAATGTCTCTCTGAGTTACTAAAGAACTGCTTGGTCTACCAGGTGGTAGCACAAGGGCCTCTCATCGCAAGATGAGGGGCCTTTTTTTGTGCAGCTTTTTTGTACAATGACAAGTAAACCTCCCCCACCTTCGGTATAGTTCAATAAATTTCGCAAAGAACCTCTTGCATGGCCAGCATTTTCCTTATTGGCCCCATGGGCGCCGGCAAAAGTAGCGTAGGACGGGCGCTGGCCACAAAACTCGATTACGACTTTTACGATAGCGATCGTGAAATCGAAGAGCGCTGTGGCGTTGATATTCCAACCATCTTTGACTACGAAGGTGAAGTCGGATTTCGCGACCGGGAAGCGGCCATGATCGATGAGCTAACTGCCTTGCCTAACATTGTGCTCGCAACCGGAGGTGGCGCGATCTTGCGCGACGCCAATCGCGAATGCCTACGCGAGCGTGGACACGTAGTTTTGTTATCGGTTGAACTCAAAGAACAATTCAGACGGATTGGTTTTGACACCAAACGCCCCCTGCTCCACACTGAAGACCCGCAAGGTCGTTTAGCTGCGCTGATGGAAGAGCGCGCACCTATCTATGCCGCCTTAGCACACGTCGATATCGCTACCGATTCTCGCCGTATGCATCATGTAGTATCGCGCATCTTGCGGCACTTAAAATCTAACGGACTTGTTTAAGTGCGCACTACTGACACTGCAAGCACATTGAATAATCATGACTACCCAAATCGTTGACATAGACTTCGGACCACGTAGCTATCCGATCATGATCGGAGAGAATTTAACAACGCAAAACGGATTGTTAAATCAATACGTGCAAGGCAAAGCCATGGTGGTGACAAATGAAACCATCGCCCCACTCTATTTACAACAAGTGCTCGACTCACTGGGCAACACTCCAAAGGCAAGTGTCGTATTGCCCGACGGCGAAGAGCACAAAAACGTTGAAACGGTTGATCGTATTTACGATGCCTTGTTAAGCAACGGCTTTGATCGTGGTTGTACCGTGATTGCATTGGGTGGCGGCGTCATTGGTGACATGGCCGGGTTTTCTGCAGCGTGCTATCAACGTGGGGTTAACTTCATCCAAATCCCAACCACACTACTGGCGCAAGTCGATAGTTCTGTTGGTGGCAAGACCGGGGTTAATCATCCTATGGGCAAAAATATGATTGGTGCGTTTCACCAACCGGTGGCTGTACTCGCAGACATGAGCGTGCTCTCGACCCTACCCGATCGCGAATTTAAAGCAGGCTTGGCTGAAGTGATCAAATACGGCTTCATTATCGATGCCGAGTTTTTCGCTTGGTTAGAAGAGAACATGACCAGCTTACTCGATCGCAATACAGCATCCATTGCCCACGCGGTGAAACGCTCGTGCGAGATAAAAGCCGCGGTTGTAGCAGCCGATGAATACGAACGCGGGCAACGCGCTTTACTTAATTTTGGCCACACCTTCGGCCATGCGATTGAAGCCGGCATGGGCTACGGCGTTTGGTTACACGGTGAAGCGATCAGCGCCGGCATGGTCATGGGGCTGGATATGTCTGTGCGTTGCGGCATGATCACTGAATCTGACAAAGAGCGTGGCTGTGCGCTACTTGCAGCGGCAGATTTGCCTGTGTTACCGCCGAGTGAGGTCGATAAAGCCATGTTCGAGCGCTATATGCTGCGTGACAAAAAAGTGATCGATGGTCAAATAAGACTCATCTTGCTCGAATCGATTGGTCAAGCTGTTGTCAGTGCCGACTTTGATGCTGAAAAACTGCACAATACGCTTGATCATTTCACTGCACACATCGCTGGGCACGAACAGACATAAAAGTCAGCAATAACTTGCACACTTTGTAAACACGGCAACAACAGCTGAGCAAAAGTTTTAAGGTTTGTACTTAGATATAGTAATATCGAACGCTGTTCAAACCGTGCATAGGCTATGTCGAGCATCGACACTCTAGAAACCGATAGCGCCGCTCTTCTCACTGACTTCGCGTTAGCCGAATTGCAGCTGCAACAACAACCGTTCACCACCGAACCTGCAGGTGGCGAAACCTTCATGGATGCCATTGCAGAAGCGCAGCTTGACGATATCAAGCAAGCGCTTATATCCGGTGACGATCTGCTATTGATTCTTGGCCCCGACGATTCGGGCAAATCTACCCTGCTCACCCAACTCGGCGCAAATAGCGGCCAACGCATACAGTGCTTTTCGGTCCGTGGTAGCGACAGATTCAGCACCAGCAATTTGTTCGCTGGCATGCTCGAAGCGTTCAAAAGGCAACCACCTAACGATTTAAAATTGATGCTAGACGAGCTAATCCCTTGTTTGCAGGGCATGGCAGATCAAAACACACTGGGCGCGGTAGTGCTTGACGATGCCGATCAAATCCCTGAAGGCGAGCTCACCAAGCTGCTCAGCGGCATGCTTTACTTGAACAGCAGCGATGAAACCCTACTGCGTGTCACGCTTGCCGCGCCCACCGAATTTGAAGAACGAATACCAGAGCTATTGCCCGAAGGCGCGGACTTACCCTATTCAAGCCTGGCTATCGATGCCTTCGACAAGAGCCGCAGCGCGGCCTATCTCGATTTCCGTCTGCAACAAGCAGGCTTGGACGGTGACTTCCCGTTTACCGATCAAGAAATTGCCACCATCAATGAAGAAGCCGGTGGCCGACCAGGCCTACTGCACGCCGTGGCAGCGCAGCATCTCAATAGCCACGACGAAAACTACGTACCTGAGTTGCCGCCAGAGCTCAATGAAACCAAAAAGAAAGCGGGTGGTGGTTTTCTGGGCAATATTGGTGGTACCAAGTTGTTGGTAGGCGCAGCCGCTTTGGCAATGATTTTTGCTGGTTTGTTCTGGCTAAAGCCCAATTCAAACACAGTGCCAGATGATCGCTACAAGGTGGTTGAGAATAAAAAGCTCGAAACCGAGCAAATCGCTGAAGAACAACAACGCCTAAAAGAACAGCAAGCTGCACAAAAACTGGCCGCCGCAAAAGCTGCACAAGCCACTGAACAAAACAACACTGTCACCACTGACACTGATGCAACCGGCAGCGACACAGCGCAAACAGCCGAAGAGAAAGCGGCAGCGGCAAAAGCTGAAGCGCAAAAGCAAGCCAAGTTAGAGCGTGAAGCTGCGAAGCGGGCCGAAGAAGAAAAATTGGCAAAAGCAAAAGCGGCTGAAGAGGCAGCAGCAAAAGAGAAAGCAGCCAAAGAAGCCGCCGAGAAAGCCAAAGCCGATGCAGCGGCAAAAGCTGCCGAGGAAGAAGCAGCGGCAAAAGCTGCCGCCAGCGCCGTGGCAAACCTGAGTAATCTCGAATCGCCAAATTGGATTCTGGTGCAAAACCCGAATCTGTTTACTGTGCAAATGAGCGCATCCAAAGACCGCTCGTCAGTCGAAGCCTTTTTGGCCAGAAATCAAATGGACCCACCCAACTCCATATTCTCGTTCGAACGCAATGGCGCTACTTGGTTTGCGCTGGTACATGGGCTCTACGGCAGCATTGAAGAGGCACGCAAAGATATTGAAAAAATGCCGGCCAATGCGCGCAGCAACCAACCTTGGATTCGCGCCGTCAGCCGAATTCAAAAGGCAATGAAAGAGCAGTAATAGCGGATTCTGTTTCACAACTGCATGTTGCTAGAGCAAGCAATGAACGTCGCCTGCAATAGCGCTTACTAGGCGGCCAACACCGAATAAATCATTGAAATAATTGGTATTTTTCAGAATAAAACATCCTTCTGCACCCATTTCTGAACACCACCTCGGCAATTTCACAGTACTTCCACCGAATTTTTGCAGTTTTACCGCCCCTTTACGGTCGGTATACTGATCGGCCGCGCGGGCCAGTTTCATGCGCGCATCGATTCATTGACCGAGGCTAATACTTTTATGACTTACCTGGATAACCTCGCTAAGAACGGACTCTACCAGCCGAATTTCGAACATGACAATTGCGGCTTTGGGCTGATCGCACAAATGGATGGTCGCGCCAGCCATAGCCTGGTGAAAACCGCCATAACCGCGCTGGGCCGAATGACTCACCGAGGTGCGATCGGCGCTGACGGTAAGACCGGCGATGGCTGTGGCTTGCTGTTGCGCAAACCCACAGAATTTCTTCGCAGTGCTGCAGCTGAAGCCGGGATAGCTGTGCAAGGCGAATTCGCCACCGGCATCGTCTTTATGAGCCACGATGAAGACATCGCCAACCGCTGCCGTACTCGATTAGAAGAAGAATGCATTGCACGCGGTTTACGTTTTAATGGTTGGCGCACCGTGCCCATCGATATCAACGCCTGTGGTGAACAAGCAAAGTTATCAGTACCTCGCATTGAGCAACTCTTTGTTAGTGCCACGGAAGAAATGGACACGGCCGAATTCAACCGAAACCTGTTTGTGGCAAGACGCAAAGCCGAGATTGCTTTAGAAGCAATCGACACAGAATTCTACGTGTGTTCTTTGTCTTGCGATGTGGTGTTGTACAAAGGTCTGGTCATGCCGGAGTTTTTAAGCAGCTTCTATCCTGATCTGGAAGATGAATCTTTGCAATCATCGATTGCTGTTTTTCATCAGCGCTTTTCAACCAACACCTTGCCACAATGGAAGTTAGCGCAACCGTTTCGCTATCTGGCACACAACGGCGAGATCAATACCATTCAAGGCAATCGAAACTGGGCCAACGCACGTGCACCTAAGTTACGCTCAGACGTATTACCCGAGTTACCTGAGCTAAAACCGCTGGTAAGTCAAAGCGGTTCTGATTCGATGTCCCTGGACAACATGTTGGAAGTATTGCTCGCTGGTGGCATGAACATTTTTCGTGCGATGCGCATGTTGATACCACCGGCTTGGCAAAACACATGGGAACTCGACTCAGAGCTACGCGCATTTTTAGAATACAACTCCATGCACATGGAGCCCTGGGATGGCCCTGCGGGTATCGTCTTATCCGATGGTCGCTATGCCAGTTGTACACTTGATAGAAATGGCTTACGCCCTGCTCGATACGTAATCACAAAAGATCGCCACATCACTCTGGCATCTGAAGTTGGTGTGCATGACTACTTGCCAAGCGAAATAGTCACTAAGGGTCGACTAAAGCCTGGTGAGATGCTGGCTGTCGACACCCAATCCGGTCGCTTGCTTTTACCGCAAGACATCAGTGATCTTTTAAAAAACCAACAGCCGTATGCAAAATGGCTACAAAAAAATTCGCGCCACCTACGCTCACGTTTGCGCGACTTGCCTGAACGCTCAGCACCGTTCACCGACGATCAACTTGCGACGTTTGAAAAAATGTTCAACGTAACATTTGAAGAGCGCGACCAAGTTATACGTGTTTTAGCAGAAGGTGCGCAAGAGGCCGTTGGTTCGATGGGTGATGACACCCCATTCCCGGTTATGTCAGAACACGTGCGGCACTTGTACGATAATTTCCGTCAGCAATTTGCCCAAGTAACCAACCCACCGATCGACCCACTGCGTGAAACAATCGTGATGTCATTGGAAACGTGTTTTGGTCGCGAGAAGAATTTGTTTCGCGAAACTCACCACCATGCCAATCGATTGCTGGTTCGCTCACCCGTGTTATCGCGCGAAAAGTTTGAAACCTTGGTCGCAATGGATGACGAACCCGGCTATGCAAACGCGGTCATCGATTTACA
Organism: uncultured Granulosicoccaceae bacterium; assembly: GCA_938035945.1. Classification (GTDB taxonomy): domain Bacteria; phylum Pseudomonadota; class Gammaproteobacteria; order Granulosicoccales; family Granulosicoccaceae; genus Granulosicoccus. The sequence goes on along the minus strand of CALHOU010000080.1, from coordinate 12,838 downwards.
ATACGACCCATCTAGCACAACACTTGAACAAGCACTAAAAAATATTACGGACCAAGCGATTACAGCGGTACGTGACAATCAGTGTGTGATTCTTATATTAACGGATCGTGAAGTCACCACTGGCATGCTGCCTGTGCACGCATTGCTGGCCACCGGCGCCGTTCATCATGCGTTAATTAAAGCCAATTGCCGTTGCGATGCAAACATCGTTCTGGAAACTGCAACTGCACGTGACTCTCATCAAATCGCTGTATTGGTTGGCTATGGTGCCACTGCGATCTACCCGTATCTAGCCTATGAGTCGATTCAAGGCATGGTGCGCACAGGTGAGCTTAGCGACAGTGATGTGCCTCAGCTACAACAAAACTACCGCAAAGGTATTAATAAAGGCTTGATGAAAATCCTGTCAAAGATGGGCATTTCAACCATAGCCAGTTATCGTGGTGCACAGCTCTATGAGATCGTCGGCTTACACAACAAGGTCGTCGACCTGTGTTTTACCGGCACCACCAGCCGCATCCAAGGGATCGACTTTGATGATCTTGAAAAAGACCAAAAGCTACTCGCCCAGCAGGCCTTCGACCCACAAGTTGAACCAGCGCAAGGCGGCTTACTCAAATACATTCACGGTGGCGAGTACCACGCCTACAACCCGGACGTAGTTAATCAACTACAAGCGGCCGTTACCAGCGGCGAATATGCCGACTATAAAATTTATGCTGACAGCGTCGACAACCGACGCCCAGCAATGCTGCGAGACTTACTCGATTTAAAACCCATTGGACCTGCCGTCCCCATCGAATCGGTAGAACCTGTTGAAGCGATATTAAAACGATTTGATTCAGCGGGCATGTCATTAGGTGCACTGTCACCAGAAGCACATGAAACCCTGGCCGAAGCCATGAACCGACTCGGTGGTCGTTCAAACTCGGGCGAAGGCGGTGAAGACATTGCACGTTATGGCACACTGAAAATGTCGAAGATTAAGCAGGTCGCATCAGGACGTTTTGGTGTTACACCACACTACCTGGTGAATGCCGAGGTGTTGCAAATAAAAATTGCCCAAGGCGCAAAGCCTGGTGAAGGTGGGCAGTTGCCCGGACATAAGGTCAATGAAATGATCGCGCGCTTGCGTCATAGCTCGCCTGGTGTTGCCTTGATTTCCCCACCACCGCATCACGACATTTATTCAATAGAAGACCTTGCTCAGCTTATCTTTGATTTAAAACAGGTGAACCCTGAAGCACTGATCTCCGTAAAACTGGTGGCAGAAGCAGGCGTGGGCACTATCGCTGCAGGTGTTGCAAAAGCGTATGCCGATCTTATTACCATTTCTGGCTACGATGGCGGCACCGGCGCATCCCCACTGACAAGCGTTAAATACGCAGGTTCTCCTTGGGAACTTGGCATGTCGGAAACGCATCAGGTATTACGCGCCAACGGTTTACGCGCCAAGGTTCGCGTGCAAACCGATGGCGGTTTAAAGACTGGGCTTGATGTTATAAAAGCGGCGCTAATGGGTGCGGAGAGTTTTGGTTTTGGCACTGGGCCAATGATCGCTATGGGCTGCAAATACTTACGCATATGCCACTTGAATAACTGCGCAACGGGTGTTGCCACCCAACACAAAGTGCTGCGCATGCGTCACTTCCACGGCAACGTGGATAAGGTCATGAACTACATGAAGTTTGTGGCCGAAGACGTTCGTCAACACATGGCAAGCTTAGGCGTCACTAAATTGTCCGACATCATCGGCCACACTGAAATGCTCGAACCGAGTAAAGGCGTGACCGAGCGACAAGCAAAAATTGACTTGACGCCGTTACTTGCCACCGGCGGTATTCCAGATGACGCACCACGTTTTTGTCAGGTAGAACGCAACGAGCCAATGGACAAAGGCTTGCTTGCAGAAAAAATGATGTTGGATTGCAAAACCGCGATTGAAAGAAAAAGCGGTGGTGATTTTCACTATGAACTTAAAAACGTAAACCGATCTATCGGTGCGCGGCTATCGGGTGCGATTGCCAAACTGCATGGCGACACCGGCATGAGTGATGCGCCGATCAACTTGTATTGCACAGGCACCGCTGGTCAATCATTTGGTGTGTGGAACGCTGGCGGTTTAAATCTACACCTCGATGGCGACGCCAACGACTATGTTGGTAAAGGCATGGCCGGCGGCAAGATCGTTATCCGCCCACCTGCCGACGCGCGCTACACCGGCCGCGATTCAACGATTGTTGGCAACACCTGTTTATATGGTGCAACCGGCGGTTCGTTTTATGCAGCCGGCTTGGCCGGTGAACGATTCGCGGTTCGAAACAGCGGAGCAATCGCTGTTACCGAAGGGGTGGGTGATCATGCCTGCGAATACATGACTGGTGGTTGTGTCATCGTGCTGGGTAACACCGGTGTTAATTTTGGTGCTGGCATGACCGGAGGATTGGCGTTTGTTTTCGATCAACATAACGTGTTTGTAGATCGATACAATCATGAACTGATCGACATCCACCGCTTGCACTCTGAATCCATGGAGCGCTACCGCAACTACCTGTTCTCCTTACTTGAAGACCATGTGCGCGAAACTGGTAGTACGCAAGGGCAAGAGATGGTTGACGACTTCTACCACCTCGCCGCCAGGTTTTGGATGGTCAAACCAAAGGCATCTGAGCTCTCAGAATTGCTCGCAACCTTAAATAGAGCGGCCTAAACCCCCTCACCGCCTGAGTCAGTGACTCGGGCGGTGCTCGGGAGTGTTATATTTGGTTTTATGGCAGGCCCAATTCCACAAGCGTTTATCGACGACCTTCTCAGTCGCATCGACATAGTCGATGTCATTAGCCCGCGCGTAACCATGAAAAAAAGTGGCAGCAACCACATGGCCTGCTGCCCATTTCATAACGAGAAAACGCCGTCCTTCTCGGTTAGCCAAACCAAACAGTTTTACTACTGTTTTGGCTGTGGCGAAAAAGGCAATGCCATTGGTTTTTTAATGGCCTACGAAAACATGCACTTTGTTGATGCGATTGAAACCTTGGCAGAGAGCGTAGGCCTTGAAGTACCGCGTGATGAACTCGCCGCCAAAATGCACAGCGACAATCGTCCACTGTATGCACTGCTTGAATCTGTCGCCGACTTTTTTCAAGCACAACTGCGCGACTCACCTGAGTCAATTGACTATTTAAAAGCGCGCGGCCTGAGCGGCGAGACAGCCAAACGATTTGGTATTGGTTATGCACCCGATGGTTGGGACGCGCTAACCAATGCAATAACAGGTGCCGAAGAAGATTTAATCAAAACCGGCATGTTGATCAGAAAAGATGCGCAGCGTAGCTACCAACGATTTCGCAATAGAATCATGTTTCCCATTCGCGATCGACGCGGACGGGTTATTGGCTTTGGCGGTCGTGTGCTCGACAATCAAGAACCAAAATATTTAAATTCACCAGAAACGCCTCTGTTCCATAAAGGCAGCGAGTTGTATGGTTTGTTTGAGGCGCGCAAAGCGATTCAAGATGTCGACATGGTGATTGTGGTTGAAGGCTACATGGATGTGGTTGCCTTAGCGCAACACAATATTGACAATGCGGTTGCAACGCTGGGCACAGCGGCAAACCAGCAGCACAGCGAAATTCTATTTAAAGTAGTGCCCAACATTGTGTTCTGTTTCGATGGCGACAAGGCTGGACGCAAGGCCGCATGGCGAGCCCTGGTGAACACCTTGCCATGCTTACAAGATGGCCGCGATGCCCATTTTCTGTTTCTACCTGATGGAGAAGACCCCGATTCGATTGTGACAAAACACGGGCATGCAGGCTTTCAGGATTTACTCGCGCAGCGCCAATCAATTATCGATTTTTTATACGATCACTTAGCCAGTGAGCTCGACATGACATCGATTGGCGGTAAAGCCACTTTGGCCGACAAAGCCAAACCCTTGTTAGACACCATACCACGCAGTGTTTACAAGCAGCTGGCAACACGCAAGCTTGAAACCCTGATTGGTATTCCCATGGGTAGTAATAATGCCGGCGCACCGCCAGCACCGAAAACACAAAACAGGGTACAGAACAACAGCGATAATTTAACGGCCATGAGCCGTTCAGTCTTGCTGGCATTGCAACACCCAAGCATTATTACCGAGCAAGACTTAACTCAATTAAAAATCGATACAAACCTACGCGGCAGTGACGTGTTACTTAAAATAATTGAACATTGCACAGCCGACCCGACCATCACAACCGCTCGCCTGTTAGAGCGTTTCAGTGACAGCCCTAACTATGGCTTTCTATCAAACTTGGCGGTTAAACCATACTGGCCAGATAATCGCGAACTGGATGCGCAAACCGCCTTGGACGAATTTACGCACAGCTTGAAACAGCTACAAGCACGTAGTTTGAAAACCGATGCCAGTAAAGTCGATGCATCTGCCCGCACCGGGTTGCTATCAATTCCTAAGAAGTCTTAAGTGTTAAGGCCAACACTGTTGCAAACAAACAAACGCAAAGCTCGGGTCGCGCGCTGTTATACCGACCAAGTGCTAGTAGCCAACACGGACATTACGCTCGATAAACGCAGCAGCCATCACTTGAGCACGGTGTTGCGAGCGCGTGTGGGCACTCAAGTTCAGTTATTCAACGGTGATGGCAAAAACTACCAGGGTGAGATAACGGCCACCGGCAAAAAAACCAGCGTGAGCATATCAAGCGCACATACAAGTGATAACGAATCTTCGTTGTACCTTACGCTTGTGCAAGCAATTGCGCGCGGCGATAAGATGGACGGCATCATACAAAAAGCAACCGAGCTGGGTGTTAGCCAAATCCAGCCCATTTACACAGCGCAGTCGATTGCTAAACTAGAACTTAAACGAGAACAAAAAAAGCGAGAACACTGGCACAGCATAATGCTAAGCGCATGCGAGCAATGTGGTCGCTGTACATTACCCAGTGTCCAACCGATTTTATCCTTATCGCAGTTTCTGGAACTAAGTCGCGCATCTGCACCAGACACACAACGCTGGATTCTGTCACCTTCTGCAACACCCACGGTAACAGAGCAAAGCATATCCAGTGCGATGATTATGGTTGGGCCTGAGTCCGGCTTTGACAATGATGAAGTTCAAGTAAGTGAAGCTGCCGGATTTACTGCGCTACAATTGGGACCACGGGTATTGCGAACGGAAACAGCCGGCCCTGCCGCTATCGCCATACTACAATCCAAGTATGGCGATATACTTTAAGTTGACGAGTAAGAATGCTTATGAGAGTTCTGCTGCTGTGCTACCTGTTAAGTCTGCTTAGCGCTTGCGCGTCTTTACCAAAACCGAAGTTAATCTCACCAAAAGTGACGGTAGAGGCGGTGCGGCCAGTCAGCCTGAGCTTAACCGCGCAAACCATCGGATTAACCCTTCGCGTTGCCAATCCCAACAGCATTGCCTTACCCATGAAGTCACTGAGTTTTAATGCACGCTTTTCAGGTGAAAAATTTGCCCAGGGTCAAAGCGTTGAAAAGGTCACGATTCCTGCCAAAGGTGATGCGCTATTAGAAGTTGAAGTCACAGCGGGCTTGGTTAGATTAGCAAATCAGCTCAAAGCCATGCTTGATTCTGAAAACGCTGAACTCAACTACGACGTTACTGGGTTTGTGACTCTTTCAAATTGGCCCAAACCTATTCCGTTTAATGTGGAAGGTGAGATTGAAGACCCTCGGGTGTTATCTGAGTAAGTCCACACCTGCCGAAGAGCTCAACCTCGCCTGCACAACACTCAACGCTATAGATTCAGTGCAATCACTACAAGGCCTTTAAAATCGATTCAGCCGAGCTGACATCCATTTTGCCGGGTTCTTCACGCGCAAGATGCGTCACCACACCATCATCTACAATCATCGCAAAACGATCAGCGCGCATGCCCAAACCCCGTGCTGTTAGATCGAGTGTTAGTCCCAATGCCGTAACATAGTCGGCGCTCCCATCGGCCAACATCATGAGTTGTTCTGCTTGCTGAGTTTTCGCCCATGCGCCCATAACGAACACATCGTTGACCGATAAACACGCAACTGTATCCACACCTTTGGCTTTGATTTCATCAACCGATGCCACAAATCCCGGCAAATGTGTTTCGCTACAAGTGGGTGTGAACGCACCCGGTACGGCGAACAAAACCACTTTTTTACCGTTAAACAGTTCATCAGATGAAATGTCAGTAGGCCCGCTATCGCCCATGTAGCTAAATTTTCCGCTTGGGACCTTATCGCCGACTTTAATGGTCATATAAATGTTCTCTTGTTGTTTGACTGAAAGTTGTTGTGTTCAATTGTGCAATGCGCGACGGGCCGTGTAAACGTACGCTCGGTAAAATTCAACGCTAATTGCGGTTAAGTTGTGTCATTGTATCCCTATATGACTAAATCTGACGCCACCAACGCAAAACAGCTGCTCGACATCATTACAAGCGATACAAAGGTATTTGTGCTCTCGGGTGCAGGTGTGAGCACAGCTTCGGGTTTGGGAGACTATCGCGACAGCAAAGGTCAATGGAAGCGAGCACAACCCATTACCGGCCAAGTGTTCCGTACCGACGTCCTTGCCCGTCATCGGTACTGGGCGCGCAGCTCTGTTGGCTGGCCAGCGTTTTCACAAGCCCAACCCAATCAATCGCACGCAGCTTTAGCTCAACTTGAGCGAGTTGGTATTGTGCAAAGCCTGGTGACGCAAAATGTGGATGAGCTACACCAACGGGCAGGCCACGAGACGGTGATCGATTTGCACGGTGTGTTATCGAGTGTTAGTTGTATAAATTGTGGGTTTAAACAATCTCGCAATGAGTTTCAGCAGCGTTTGCTTGAAAACAACGCTTGGCTTGGCAAACTCAACGCCCGATACGCTCCCGATGGTGATGCAGATTTGGAAACCGATGCGCTCATGTTAGAAAAATTAGCGTCAATGCAAATTCCTAACTGCCCACAATGCGAGGACTTACTTAAACCGGATGTGGTTTTCTTTGGCGAAAGCGTACCTAAAACCCGTGTTGAACAAGCCATGCGACAACTGAACGATGCCGACGTTTTGCTTGTAACCGGTTCGTCCCTGATGGTGTATTCAGGTTTTCGGTTTTGCCGTGATGCACATCAGCGCAATCAACCGATTGTTATTATCAACGATGGCGTAACGCGAGCCGATGAGCTTGCAACATTAAAAGTAAGTGGGGATTGCACAACGCAACTTTCACACTTGGCAAATGCATTGACCGAGTAACGGAACAGGCTAAAAAATTACCGAACACTCATCCCAACACATTGCCACCGGCGGATTCAACTAAACGATGCAATGCCTGTTCAACCCTTTGCAATTGGTCGGCATCTGAACTTCTGCCCACCAAAGACACTTTATATTTACCATCGAGCTTTCCTGGGTAACTGCCCAGATCAACATCAGGAAATTGTGCTTGCAATGCCCGCAACGGTGAAGCAATAGTCCCCTCAGGAAGGTCACACGTGACCGACACACTGTTAATTACCGCACCGCGTTGCAGGCTGGGTAAAACTGAATCAAACATTGCCTGCATTATCCGTGGCACGCCTGCCATCACATACACATTCTCAACACAAAAGCCCGGTGCGGCGGAGACAGGGTTTTCAATTAAGCTAGCACCGTCCGGTATTCGCGCCATACGCAAACGATCAGCGTTCGGTTCTACATCGCGTTCAGCCCAATAAGACAACAATATAGATTGAGCTTCGGGATGAATATCAATACCCACATTAAAGGCTTTTGCAACGCAATCCGCAGTTATGTCGTCGTGCGTGGGTCCTATGCCACCAGTGGTGAATACGTAAGTATTGGCGTGGCGCAATGTATTTAAGGTATTGACAATAACCGATTCATCGTCAGGGATAACACGTGCTTCGCTCAAGCGTATGCCATGGTCTGATAAACCTTTAGCCATATATGCAAGGTTTAGATCTTGGGTGCGACCGCTGAGTATTTCGTTGCCAATCAGCAGAACCGCCGCCGTGGGTGCGGACAAGTTAGCGTTGTGTTGTGATGCCACCGTGAAATGCTTGCCTGTACAGATTGTTTGAGCTTAACAAACCATACCGTAAATCCGTGCAGCGTGGTGGAGTTACCGAGTTTTGTGGAATTTGATGTTGGGCTTAACTGCCTTGGGCGCAGTTGTATGGATAATCACGCTCAGCCAGGTTATTCGCAAGCCATAGATAGCGACCCATGATTGAACGTAAAAATGAACCTGGTTTACCTAGTGAACCATCAAAGTCTTGCGCACGAACTTGAATACTGGCGCTTGTGTCGGTGACGTGTGAGCTTGCTTGAATTTGCCCGTCAATGAATCGAACAACATCATCGTTTGAATCTGTTGGGGTAAGCTTGCCATCAACTACCACGACAATGGGTTCCTGCGCGCTGACCATCAAACAGGTTTGCATGTGTTCCCATTGAGCGGCGATAAAATCGCTGTTGGTACTTAGATTTTGTTCGGGTTCTTCATAGTTAATATCCAATCCAGCACCCGGTCTTGGTATGAATTCAGGCGTGGTGTCGTCAGCCGGTGCAGATGCGGAATTACCGGCAGCAATGACTGGCACATCAGACAAAATCGGACCCGTGACGTCAGCATCGCCACCGCCACTACCGCCGCATGCGCTCAACATAACAATACAGGACACGCATAATGCTTTTTGAGCGGTCGTTTTGAGCCGGCTTGATGTTTCCATATGCATATCCTGATTCATGTCATTTGAGGCCCCTCGCTTTCATCAAATGAAAGCTCGCCACTTAACATAGGTATCGGGAGTGCAAGATAGATTCCTGATCTTGCGAGCGTGATGCGCGTCACACTTCCACACAGGTAATAGGATGTTTAGTCTTTTAAGACACAATCATTTGCACGGCGGGCAAAGCTGACAGTAATTGAGGTGCGTATTAGCCAGGCGGTTTCGACAAAGCACGCTTCAAGGCTTGCGATGCGGCAACCAGACCAAAGGTGCCAGTTACCATGCTCACCGAACCATAGCCATGCTCACAATCCAACGACGCACCCGGTACGCCGGGTCTTGCATGAGTGACACCACCGGCTTTGTCTGGATAGACTGGTTGTTCGCTCGAGAACACGCACTCCACACCAAATCGGCGTTTGGTGTTTTTGGAAAACCCATAATCGCCGCGCAGCCGCTTGCGCACTTTGGCCGCCAAGGCGTCGTTCCAGGTGCGGCTCAAATCGGCCACTTTTACTTCTAAGGGATCAGTTCGACCACCTGCACCGCCGGTGGTGATGATGGGCAGTTTATTACGCTTACAAAAGTTAATCATGGACGCTTTAAATCGGATGCTGTCGATGGCGTCAATCACCACATCAAAATTTTGATCAAGATAGGTCGGCAGGTTTTTCTCGGCCAGAAAGTCATCCACAGCACTCACATCGCACTCGGCATTGATCAGCCGAACACGTTGGTGCATCAGATCCACTTTAGATTCACCCACGGTGCTGGAGAGCGCATGAATTTGTCGGTTAATGTTGCCCTCGGTAACATCATCGTGATCTATGATAGTCAGATGACCCACACCCGTTCTGGCCAAGGCTTCGACAGTCCACGAGCCCACACCACCCATACCCACCACGCATATGCGCAACTTACGCAGGCGTTCGCAGGCATCGGTGCCATACACACGCGGCAAGGCGGCAAAAGCTGTGTCTGGGGCAAATAACATTAAAACACCTGGCAAAGAAAGCAGTTGGACTGTGTACATTTTACGTTGTGCAGACGATTCGCTGTACACCGGTATCACGACGGATGTCGCAAGGCGAGTAAACGAGCACAATGCCGGGCCGCGCGGCGCAAATTACACGCGTGCGCGCCGGCCAGTGGCGCTCGAATTCAGCGTTGACGCGGCAAACCGGTCCTCCGCCAGCCGAATAGAGGCCTGGATTAAAGCTCAGGACCGCAAAACCAAGGAATCGATCATTAATCGTGAAAAGGATGTGTCCGAGGCGTTGCAAGGCGGGCAAATATAGCCTTGACCATGTGGAAAAAACAGCCGTTTCGATGTAGAATACTTGACGCTATTGATTGCTGTTAGCACACCCTCCTGGTGCAGCCGTTCCGGCTCAAATGCAATCTACCCAGATCGTTTGCGCAGACCTCGGCTCCATGCCGCAGGGCTCTGCCGATGCGGTTTGACAACGATAGAGGCAGTTACGTGAAAAAGATGTTTGTTGGTGGGTTACCGCTGGAATCCACAGAAGAAACTGTGACCGAGATGTTTGCCGAGTTCGGTAAAGTGCGCTCGATCAAACTTGCAGCCGATGTGTTCAGCGGCAAGTGCAAAGGATTTGGATTTGTTGAAATGGAAGGCCACGAAGCTCGCGCAGCCATTGCCGGCCTGAATGGCAAAATTGTTGGCGACAAATCGCTAAAAGTTCAGTTCGAAGAGCCACGCAAAGCCCGTGGTCGAGGTCGACGTTAGTTATATCTAAAGGCATAGCTAGCGGCCCAACCTAGCCGCTTTGCTATCTGGCCGTATCTGCATGGCCCAATTGTCGCCACGCAAACTTGCCTCAGACACCTATACTTAAACTATAACTATCATCTGCGTCTTAACATGCAGATGCAGCACTGGCATAGATGAACCCATCTGCGCTATTTCGCAGGCACAACATGCACAGCCAAATCACCGGCACATGACAGAGCAACAGAACCAAGGCCGACTAACCAGTCGCTCTATTCGCAGCTTCGTCATCCGTAATGGCAGACTAACCAAGGCACAAGCCGCTGCCATGGATATGCTGTTGCCGCGATTTGGTATCGAATTTGATGAGAATCAGCAGCTCGATTTCTCAACGTTATTTACATCTCAAGCAGCGCCTGTTTGGTTAGAAATCGGCTTTGGTAATGGTGATGCTCTGCTCGATATGGCCACTCGTTACCCGGACACCAATTTTATTGGTGTTGAAGTGCACGAACCCGGCGTCGGCCAAGCCTTGATGGGCATTGAGTCGCTTGGGCTGACGAACGTAAGAATTATTCAGCACGATGCTATGGAAGTGCTTGAGCACATGATTCCGTCGGCCGCGTTACAAAGAGTCTTGTTATTTTTTCCCGACCCATGGAGAAAAAAACGGCACTTTAAACGCCGCATCGTGCAAACAGAATTTATCGAACTGGTCGCTAACAAGCTCGAGATCGGCGGTGTGCTGCACTGCGCTACCGATTGGCAAGACTACGCGTTGTGGATGCTTGAAAAACTCAACGCCAGCGACAAGTTGAAAAACAACAGCGCAAGCGGTAACTATTCGCCCCGCCCTGATTGGCGTACGAACACCCGATTCGAACAACGCGGTGAGCGGCTCGGGCACGAAGTATGCGATTTGTTGTACACACGGATTTAAGCTTTATATCGCGACCTTAATCGTCGCACTTTTTGGAACACTGGATGATCGACCCTATTTCCCTCAATCTGGAAATGATGTTGGTGCTGGCGCTGCTGGCAATCACCATCGTTTTGTTCGCGTTTGAGATTCTTCGGGTTGATGTGGCGGCCATTTGCATTATGGTCATGCTCGGCCTGTCCACGATGCTGCCCGGCATAACGCCCCTGCTATCTCAGCAAGAACTTTTTTCAGGCTTTTCGAGTAACGCCGTCATGTCGGTTATAGCGGTCATGATTATCGGCGCCGGTTTGGATAAAACTGGCATCATGAGCAAGCTTGCCTCGCTGATATTAAAAAAAGGTGGCAAAACAGAAGGGCGAATCATTCCCTTGGTTTCTGGCACCGTTGCGCTTATCTCCAGCTTTATGCAAAACATCGGCGCGGCCGCTCTGTTTCTTCCAGTCGTGAGTCGCATCTCCGGTAGAACTGATATCCCGATGTCACGCTTATTAATGCCCATGGGCTTTTGCGCAATACTCGGCGGCACGGCAACCATGATTGGCTCTAGCCCGCTGATTCTGTTGAATGATTTATTAATTTCCTCGAACAAAACCTTGCCGGCTGATCAGCAGATGGAGACGTTTAGCTTGTTCTCGGTCACGCCCATCGGGATAGCACTAATACTGTCTGGTATCGCCTACTTCGTGGTCGCCGGCCGGTTTGTTTTGCCACAAGTGCGCACCAATACGGATGCAAACCGTACTTCGCGCGCCACCGATTATTTTGAGAGTATTTACGGCATTGGTGGCGAACTGTTAGAGGCACGCGTAACTGACGACAGCCCAATGGTTGGCATGACCATTCGTCAAATAGAACAAAACTACCCGAACACGCCACTCATTCTGGCGCTCTATAGTGGTGACGTGGTAAAAATTCCGCCCGATCGTGAAGAGGTGGTTTGGGTTAACACGCAACTGGGTGTGATGGGTGACAAGCGACAGCTGGAAAGTTTTTGTGAGGAGTTCCATTGGGAGCTGCGCGGGGAGCCTGATCGCTTTGCCGATGTGTTAAATCCACAACACAGTGGTATCGCCGAATTGGTAATACCGCCAGGTTCAAGCTTGGTTGGACAAACCATCGGTAACATTAAGCCTCGCCGAAACTACGGCACGAACATCTTACAAATTTTCCGCACTGACCAAGTGATTAAGCGTGACTTTGGTGATCAAGAACTACAGCCCGGCGACACGCTGGTTGTACACGCAAGCTGGAAAGACTTAAAAAAGCTATCGCGCAATCGTGATTTCGTTATTGCAACAGAAGTAAAATACGAAGATTTGCGCACCAATAAAATCCGCGAAGCGTCTATCTTTTTCTGCTTAGCATTAGGCTTGTTTTTACTCACCGACAATTTGTCTGTGTCTTTGTTAACCGGTGCGATGGGCATG
>CALHOU010000079.1 GCA_938035945.1 uncultured Granulosicoccaceae bacterium | reverse complement strand
CGGCGCGAACCGTTTACCACTCGCGAAACAACTGTTAGCTGCCTTGCTCACATCGACGGAGCTATTAAAGCAATTCGATTTCAGCTTGGCAATGGACTTTCACCAGCCATGATACCCATTGACAAACAGCATTTTCTGAATCGCTTAAATGCAGTTAAAACCAGTGTTTTTCAGCCTATTTACACCGATTTGGGTTATGAAAATCGCAACAAAATACTACTAAAGGGTTAGCCGATTTCTACATCAGCCTCTTTTTGAATAGCGGTTCTTAGTTTGATTGGTCTTGCGAATGTAAACAATCAGCCGAAAAAGGTGAGCAACTCTGCACAATCGAAAATTTATTCGGCAGTTTCGAGGTGGCTACATAGATCGATTAACTCACATTAACGACAATCATCGCAAAGAACTATCCTTAAACCAGCGCAGCGGTGGATGGCAACAGCGCTTTAGTACAAGCGCTGACAATCTGATCGCATCAATCCAAGAACAGATACGACGCCGCGCGGAGATGTTTTTGATGCCCTTTCAAACCAACTAGCCGCTATTTCAAAGTCCTGTGCGACGCCGTTCCCACGAAAATACATATTTCCTAAGTTGCACTGTGCCGCTGGGCTTCCCTCTTCCGCCGCTATAGTCAGCCAATATTCAGCCTGAGTGTAATCAATGCGAGTACCCAGGCCCCGTAGGTACGCTTCGCCAAGTTTCGCTTGACCCGGTACATAGCCCTGATTGGCAGATTGGCGCAAAAGACTAAACGCTTCTTGCAGGTTTGGCTGAACACCCGGCACACCGCCGAGCAAGCTTGCCAACTGCTCCTGCGCTATAGCATTGTTTTGTAAAGCCGCCTTTCTGTACCATTGCGCCGCCTCAGCATTGTCAATTCGGCCCGATTTCCCCAAGCGGTAAATCTCACCTAGCTCCAACTGAGCGTTTACATTCCCCTGTTGAGCCGATAACGAATACCAATCCATCGCCTCACTACTGGCATCTTGATCACCAGCCAATAAAAAGCCGACATTAAACTGAGCAACTGGATTGCCTTGAGCAGCAGCGAGTCGGTACCAACTCAACGCTGTTTCCGGATTAGTGGCAACGCCTAAGCCGTATTGATAGATTTGCGCCAGGCGTAATTGGCTGTTTACATTACGCTCGTTCGCAGCTTTTTCGGACCACTCTCGGGCCAACACAAAATCTCGATCTGTCCCTCGTCCATCGAAGTAGATACTGCCTAGCTTATCGTAAGCCTCAGGATTGCCCAGCTCAGCAGATTGCTTGTAGAGGGCCAACGCGCTGGCGGAATCCGCTTCCACCGTAACCCCGTTTTCGATCAACAATGCTTTCTCATATAATGCCTTTGGGTCATTAGCTTCAACCCCTTCTTGCAATAGACGCGCTTGCCGAGCTTCGTCTGTTTCAAGCGTGGCGCAAGACACGAGAAAAAAAGCGATAAAGAAAACCAGCAGTCCTGTTTTCATAGCTATTGTTCGAAGTTTAAGGTACATGTATTGCATAACTTTGGGCGTCCATTAAGTCTCTTACGATTGTCAAACTCAAATACAGCTGGGGTAAGCAATGAAATATTTAGTTAGTCCATTTCGAATATTACGAAATACGGACACCCCGCTTTGGATATATTTACCTTATGCCGCCCTTCTGTCTTTCATCCCAGCAGCTCTGATCTCAATCGCAATTTTTCATTACTTTCCATATATGGAAAGGGTTGCACAAGAAGTTGGTAGCTTGCTCGGTATCCTTTCATTGTCTGTTTTAGCGCCTGTCGTAGAATCGATCATTATGCTACCGATTGTTATTCTACTCCAAAGACTAACAAACAACCGTTGGTATATTAGTGCTGCCATCTCTGCATTGCTGTGGGCTATGTTTCATTCAGCATTCAACCCCGTTTGGGGATTTCAGGTTGTGTGGTCATTTTTTATATTTTCCGTTGTCATGATTACCTGGTTAAAATGTTCAAAAGTGGTGGCTGTTGCAGTTACTGCCTGGGTGCATGCTATACAAAACATCATTGGCGTTTTATTGCTGCTTACTTCAGCTTAGGCGGCGGATTTCAACGCTACACCATAACGTTTTAAGTCATCATCAGTCTAAAAAGCACAGAATCCATTTTTTCAATACCCAATGGTTTCTTGTAAAATTGATAGCCAGCGACTTTAATCTCGCGCTCACGCTCTCCAGACTCCAGTCCGGACACTATAATTATTTTATCTTGACTGATACGATTCTTTAATAGATTCGCAACATCTAGACCTGAACTTTCAGCATCTATCATATCGTCTAGAATTGCGAGTGAAAAATCATGCCCGTCAATCGCCTTTTTAGCTTCTTGGATTGTGGCGGCTAGTATTGGCTTGCCATTGCGCAGCGTTATATAACGATCGAGCGCAGACAATACATTTGCATCATCATCGACAACCAAAACACTTTTTTGATGAAAGTCAGGGGCTTCTGAGCTTTTAACGTTCTCAATGAATCCGCTATTGGGCACAACCTCTTTCTCTAACGAAGGCAGTGCCACCGGCTCTTTCGCGGTGATCGGCACGAGCAGTTTAAACACTGATCCCTTACCCAAATCTGATTCCAGAGTAACTTTACCACCAAGAAGTTCCACTATTCGCTTTACCACCGCCAAGCCCATGCCTACGCCATCGCTGGATTGCCGTGCAGGGTTATTGATTTGAACGTATTCATCAAATACCGCATTTCTATTTGCTTCGGAAATACCCATACCACTGTCAATAACTTCGATCACGGCAAACACATCTTGCTGTCTTAATTGAATTGTAACTTCCCCTTGGTCCGTGTATTTGATGGCATTATCAAGAAGATTACTTAATATGCGATCTACCAACACTGGGTCGGTTTGCATTTGTAAACTGCTGCCGAGCAAGGATAACGTTAAACCTTTATTGTAAGCATCGACTTCAAATCGGCTAACGATTTGAAGAAGTAAATTGTGGATATCAAATTGCCTGGGATGCACAGCCACCGCCCCTGCTTCGAGTTTCGATATCTCTAACAGCCCGTCGAATTGTGATCTGAGAGACTCAGCAGATTGGCTGATATTGCTCACCAGTTCGCTTTGATCAGTTGACATAGGGGAATTTCTAAGTATTCCCAGTAGCATGGTCATTGAGTGTAGAGGTTGTCTCAAGTCATGGCTGGCAGCGGCGATGAAATGACTTTTCGACGTATTGTTATGAATCGATCGATCTAAAGCCTTTTGCAGTGCCTGGGCACTCAATTCCAATGCTTGATTTTTCTGCTGAATAAGGCTCCTCATTTTCACAGACTCACTAAACCAGAGCGCGTTTCTTAATCCTAAAAAAATCAACACAAACCAAACCAACAATAAAGTCACCACTAAAACAATGTCGATAGATCCATCGAGTACCAAAAAAAATATCAAACCTTGCAACATATTGACACTAATGCATAAAACGAATTGTCGCAGATTGGTTGATAGGTTGATGACGGTGGCAATTGCGAAAAGTGTACTAACCAACGCGACCACCTGAACGGCCCTGTCGTCGCCATTCCATCCAACAATCCAATAGCCAGAGCCAACCAGGAAGGACAAGAGCACGTTGACAACCAGCAGGTTCTGCTCATTTAATACCAGCTGTTGTGCATTGGCGTTTTCGAGCACCTTGCGTGCTCGCTCGCATACACTCCAACGAAACACAGCACCGCATAAACAAATCATGACCCAATAACCAATTTGCATTGACGAAGCGTGGTCGCCGAAAAAAAGCAAATAAAATATACCGATGATGAGCATGACCCAAATGGATATATGGGACATGGAGGTGTTTACTAGTTGCGATTCCCGTAGAGACTCACGGGCAAAGTCGTCTTCAGCAAGCTGTTGCTCACTAGCAATTGAATACAAAAGTTTGAACTGTTTTATGCGCTGCGCAAGGATATTTTTCACAACACAGTTTTATTAGGTATTAAGGCAGTGGTCGTTCAATCGGGACACCAGCTCTAGCTGCAATATAGACAGCCTCTGTACGATTGCGTGCACCAAGCGAAGATAGAATACTGGAAATGTGGTTTTTGACTGTGCTTTCTGAGATATCCAAGCCAGTTGAAATAGTTTTATTGGGCTTACCCTGTAGAACGTAATAGAGTATTTCACGCTGCCGCTCAGACAATCCCTCCAGAACACCTTGAAAGTCGTTCTTTTCACCTCCATCAGGCGACTGCTGACCGTTTTGAGGATAAACAGTCATCTGAGCCGGCAAATAAACCCCGCCCGATATCACACGTTTGATCGCAGCTAAAAGATCTTCATGAGACGCCATTTTTGAGATAAATCCCATTGCACCGAATTCGATAGTTTTGTGAATAACCAAAATATCATCCTCACCAGACAATACTATGACCGGTATATCAGGAACAAAGTCTTTGATGGCGATTAGAGAGTCCAATCCACTGGTATCGGACAATTTGAGATCTAGCAGAATGAGATCGACTTCATGCTGCTGAACCAATTCAGCGCATTGTGCAGTGCTAATGGCTTCTATCACTTTAATGCCGCTATTGAACGACTGAATGATCAACTTCACACCTTGGCGAAAAATGGCATGATCATCCACAAGCAACACATTCATTCTACTTTCACCCTAGGAACATTCATCTTCCACTCTTACAACCACAGAAAGTAAAAGATAAACTAAGCTAATTGGATATAGAGATTAAAAAAGAACGAAGTTAGAAAAACTAATCCGTTGACCAAAATATACACCTTCCCTACCCTTTTTAATATTTTCATTTGGACTCGTCAATGAACTATGTGGGTAATTGATCGGCGGAAACAAGCGAATCCTGCGCTCAAATTCATCCTACAAACGGGTAAATACCGACTAGATCACTTATTTGGGTCCTAATTGGTGACTGCTTTAAAATCTGAGAAGTACTATAGTGGCTGGCTCGCCAGTAGACGGTTGCTGCGCAGTGCCAGCCCATTTGGAGATATTAAAGAAGATGAAAAGCGAGATTCGTAAACACCGCTCAACGGCAAACACTGCCAGGTTGATATCCAGCATCATATTAATTAGCGCATTTTTCATTTTCGCTGGTGGTATCGTTATGTTGGCAATAGCGCTAACACCAGAGGCCAAGGTTGCTGCCACCGACTTAACACCGGAGAGTTTCAAACCCTGGATAAACATCAATTATGTTCAGTCGGCGTTACTATTGGGCGGGTCTATTCTATTTGCATGGATGGGGTACTCGTTGCGAGTATTGGCGTGCATACTAGAGACGCAACTGCCAGACAAGGTACCTGAGAAACAAAATGTGGCAACCTAATT
>CALHOU010000078.1 GCA_938035945.1 uncultured Granulosicoccaceae bacterium | reverse complement strand
TTCTAGCTCTGCTTCTGGGTGAAAAGTACCGTCATAATCCCATGGCAGAAAATACAACTTCTCAGAACCAACTGGGTTATACAAGTAATAGTTATGTGTAACTGCATCGGTTTGGTATAACAAAATATTCGCTGCCATCCAAGTCAGCATATTATTTTTATTGAAGTACTTATCAAACACAGCTTCAAACGATATTGTCGGGTCAACATAGTCGCTAAGCATTTGGTTCACAATGGTATGATCATCGCCGCGTTTAGGGTCTAAGCGCGATTCGAAACGGTCTTGATCAACGGCTTCTCCATTCTCATCAATTTGAATATTATCCAAATCACCTTGCGAGAATTCAAAGAACTCGATCTTGTATAAGCGGTCATCGTCATTCAAACCTCGATTAACCAGATACTCTTTACCGGCAAATTCAACATGCGTGAACAATCCATAGTCAACTGGGCCTTCGCCATCGTCTATCCAAAGGTTAACGAATTGCGTGCGCAAGCTGGGCAAGTGCGGTAGTTCACGCATAAGATCGAAAGATAATTTATTTCGAATGCGTGCGCGCTCATTCGGGTGCTTGTTTAATTGCAAACGGCGCTCGTTTCTCCACAGTACTTCCTTACTGTCGAGTTTTATTCGGAAAGATTTCTGCGGAAACAGTCGGCTACTGCCGCCACGTTGGCGCAGCTCTGCATTGCTTACACTGCCATCATCGGGTAAATCTGCAGTAACCACTTTTATAGGGATATCTACCTTTAATTCATCGTCGCCGTCGATATCAGCTAGGACATCTTCAAAGGTACAACCTGAAAGATCATCTACAGTACAAACACCGGGCGTGGTCACCGTAGTCACATCAACACGAATAACATCAACGGTGTCGTATCCGTCTTCATCGTAAAACGACTCAACATCGACGATATCGGATTCATCAGGGGTATATGCACTAACAATCGGGCTACCGCCAGTATTGCCACCATCTGTGCTGCCGCCGTCGGTGCTGCCGCTATCTGTACCACCTGAATCTGTGACTCCGCTATCTGTGGCTCCGCTATCTGTGCCACCTGAATCTGTAACTCCGCTATCTGTGCCACCGGAATCGACTGTGCCTTCGTCGGTTGAGCCGGCATCTGTACCGCCGTCATCAGCACCATCGATAAACATACCCGTACCAATGATCGCCGCTGGTGATCGTTCACCATCAACATTAATCGCCACTATTTCGTATTGGTGATCAAAACCAACAGTGCGCGTTCTATCCATAAAGCTTATGCCGTCGGTGTTGCCTAGTAGTACACCATCGCGGGTAATTTCATTGTCAATGATAGAAGCACTTGCGGGCGCTCGGTCCCAAAACAATTCAGCCGACGTGTCTGAGTAGATCGAGTAGAACGCATTGGCAGGCATAGGTGCTGCTGTCGGTGTCACCACCGGTGGTGGCGTTGGCGCACTCTCACCGGGTGTGGTTACAGTTGTTGTGCTGGGCGTAGATCGGTTTCCAAGTAGGTCAATTGCCACCACTGATGCGTTATAAGTTGTGCCGGCAGTCAAGTTGCGTTGGGTAGAACTTATTCCAAACGTGGTATCTACCAGTTCTGAATCGATAAACACTTCATATTCGAGCAGCTCGGATTGCTCACGATCCCAAAACAATTCAAATGTTGTACGCGAGTAAACCTGTGCGTTTAAATTGCCAGGCGCGGCCGGTCCATCACCGGCCACCGGTGGCATTGTCGTTGGCGGAGTTACTACTGGCGGTTCCACAGTTGGAGGTTCAGTTGTTGGCGGCTCCACAATTACAGCCGTTCGCTCGCCACCAATAAAACTGACGGACGATGGAGTGGAGCGGTTGCCTTCATTGTCGATTGCGGTAACGCTGAGTGTGTATGCATCACCGAGCATGTAATCGCGTGAGTAGTAGCTTGTTGCGTCGAGTATGCCGATTACATCGCTGTTGACTTGAATTTCGTAGCCAACAACGCTTACGTTGTCTGTTGATCTATCCCAAAAAATTTCTGCTGAACTGTTTGAGTACACAGCGAATCGAAGTTCGCCTGGCTGGCTAGGGTTTTGCGCGTGTGCGGGTGTAAACGTTAAAACTGTTAGTAATGTCGTTAAAACGATGGAGCTGTGTTTTTTAGATCGATGTAGTTTATGACCAAAAATATTCATCGTAATTCCTTTTTTTCGAACAGGGTAAGCAGACCGTAGAGTAGGCTACTGGTTGTGTTTGTTTAGCTGAGTCAGATAATTACCGATGCAGTTAAAAGTATCAACGCCAATATTACCGTATTGGTTTTAAGGCGACGAAACCTAACTTGCGTGATTTATGCCTATCGGCCTGCACCCACGGGGTTCGTAATGCGTGAAAAGGCTGCTAATTTGCCAAAATGCGTAGGTGTTATCACGCCTTTGTTTGCCCTATCCAAATGGGTTACTGCGGGGAATGTAGCGAGGACAGGTAACTGATCGCCGCCAGGCGGTAGCTATGTACTGCCTAGCGACTTAGCAACATAATGCGCTTATTCTTCTTTAACTACGGGAATTAAATCAATTTCAACCCGGCGATTAAGCCGTCTACTTTGTGCCGTGTCGTTATCAGCACGTGGAGATGTTTCGCCACGACCTTCGGTTGATAAGCGGTTGTCTGAAATTCCACCATTGGCAAAGTAAGATGCAACAGCGCCTGAGCGACGCTCAGATAAAGTTTGGTTGTAGGCTTGATCACCTGTGCTATCAGTGTGGCCAATAACGTTGATCAGGGTTTGGTCGTAACGGGCAACCACTTCGGCTAGTTTGTCGAGTGAAGGATAAAACGGTGGTTTTAAATCAGCTTTGTTTACATCGAACGATGCTTCGCTGCTCAGGTTCACCCTAAGCACGTCGTTTTCAAGTCTTTGGATGTCTATCATATTTGCGGCAAGTTCATCGGCTAGTGCAGATTCGAGTTCTTTTTGTTGCGCGTCTTGATACTGTCCGATTTTGTAACCGGCAATACCGCCAATGGCTGCGCCGATTAATTTGCCATTTTTATTCTTGGCTTGATTGCCAACGGCTGCACCGGCAATTGCGCCAATCACAGCCCCCGCTTTAGCTCGTCGGTTTGGGTCGTCCGTTGCACAGCTTGTTGCAAATACTCCAACTACGAGAAGAGCGCTAATGTGTTTTATGTTCATATCAAAAATAGCATCCGAATGTCATTCGCTAAACAGTAGCCGAATCCAAACCAGAAGGTGGATTACCAGTGTTTAACCTTGTAACAATCTAATAAGGTAAGAGAGACAAAAGTGTGATGCCAGCGCCAGAACGATGCTGAGTGGGCACAAGCGAAACGTTGGCACGACCAATACTGATCGTTTAAGATTGGTGCCGGGAGCGAGACTTGAACTCGCACTCTGTTTCCAGAACCGGATTTTGAATCCGGCGTGTCTACCAATTTCACCACCCCGGCAGCAGATGCATAGTTTAGGCAACTTCTGCGGCCACGTAAAGAACTTGCATGCAACTTAGTGATTTTCATTTCGATCTCCCCTCGTCTTTAATTGCACAAGAGCCGCTCTCTACCCGCAGTGCCAGTCGACTTTTGGTGCAAAATGGGCCGGAGCTGGCGCATCACAGCTTCAGCGAGCTCCCCAAATTGCTGCGTGCTGGCGATCATCTAGTCTTTAACGACACAAAGGTTATTCCGGCACGCCTGTTCGGCGCCAAGCTCACAGGTGGCAAATTGGAGTTACTGATCGAGCGTGTCGTCGGCATAAATGAGGTGCTGACGAAAATACGAGCCAGTAAATCACTCAAAATCGGTGGTGAATTTCAGGTTGCTGGCATTAATGCCGTTGTTATTGATCGATCGGACGATTTATTTCGCGTGCAGTTCGAACTACCCGACGAACTCAGTATGGATGCGCTTATAAATCAGCATGGCCAACTGCCTTTGCCGCCGTATATTGAGCGTGCACCTGATAAGGCAGATCTAGAACGCTATCAGACGGTGTACGCTGAAAAACCGGGGGCCGTCGCTGCACCAACTGCTGGCTTGCATTTCGATGACACCGTGTTCAGGCAGTTGGATGAGCTGGGTATTACATACAGTTTTGTCACCTTGCACGTTGGTGCCGGCACGTTCATGCCCGTGCGCGTGGATGATATTCATCAGCACAAAATGCATCCCGAGCGTGCAACTGTGAGCGAAGAAACGGTTGCACGCATTAAACAAGTAAAAGCATCAGGGGGGCGTGTCATCGCGGTTGGCACCACAAGCGTTAGGTCACTTGAAGCGGCGGCGGCGAGCGGTGAGTTACACGCCTACAATGATGACACGCGATTATTTATAACCCCTGGTAGTCGCTTTAATGTCATCGATGCCATGATCACCAATTTTCATTTGCCCGAATCAACGTTATTAATGTTGGTCAGTGCATTTGGTGGCTATGAAAACACCATGGCAGCTTATCGTGCTGCAGTAGAAGCACAATATCGATTTTTCAGTTATGGCGATGCCATGTTGGTTTGGCCTGGCAGAGCAGAATAAAACATGAGTATGCAGTTTGAAAAAATCACTAACGATGGTGCCGCTCGTCGTGGTCGACTCAGCTTTGAGAGAGGCACAGTCGAAACGCCCGCGTTCATGCCTGTTGGTACCTATGCCACAGTAAAGTCGGTCACACCCGAAGAGGTTCGGGATGTGGGGGCGCAAATTATATTGGGCAATACCTTTCATTTATGGTTGCGTCCGGGCACTGACATTATCTCTATGCATGGTGACTTACACGACTTCATGCAGTGGCACGGCCCCATCCTGACCGACTCGGGTGGCTTTCAAGTGTTTAGTTTGGCCAAGCTTCGAAAAATTGATGAGGAGGGTGTTCGTTTTAAGTCTCCCATTAATGGTGACTCGGTTTTTTTAAGCCCGGAAATTTCCATGGATATTCAACACAAGTTGGGCTCGGATATTGTCATGGCGTTTGATGAATGCACACCCTATCCGGCTACGCATAAAGAGGCTGCTGACTCCATGCGCTTATCGATGCGTTGGGCACGTCGATGTATGGATGAGCACCAGCGCCTGGAAAATTCTAATGCGCTGTTCGGTATTGTGCAGGGAGGGATGTACGACGACTTGCGTGAAGAATCCTGTAAAGCTCTGGTTGATATCGGTTTTCCAGGTTATGCAGTAGGCGGGCTTGCCGTTGGTGAGGAGGCGGGCTTAAGAGAGGAGGTGCTCGAATCGACACTGCCGCACCTACCGGATAACGCGCCACGGTACCTAATGGGCGTTGGGAAACCTGAGGATATTGTCGCGGCGGTGCAATGTGGCATCGATATGTTCGATTGTGTTTTACCCACGCGAAACGCTCGTAACGACCATCTATTCACACGACATGGTGATATTCGCTTGCGAAATGCTAGATTTCGCAACGATATGGGGCCGATCGATGCTGATTGCCAGTGCTATACCTGCCAGAACTACACTCGCGCCTACCTCTATCACCTATCTAAATGTGGTGAGATATTGGGGTCTCGGCTCAATACCATTCACAATCTGCACTACTATCAGGATTTGATGGCGGGTCTGCGTGAGGCGATTCAGAGTCAATCGCTAGACGCTTTTGTGCTGCAATTTCACGCCGCCAGAAGCGCCGAGAGCCCCTAAGACTGTGGCATAATCGCGGGTTACCTGCTTATTCACTAAAAGAGTATTGTCCATGGATTTCTTTATCAGTAATGCGTACGCACAGGCCGGTGGCGGTTCCGCTGGCAGCCTATTGGGTTTTCTTCCACTACTGCTTATGCTGGTGGTGTTCTACTTCCTTATGATCAAGCCGCAGCAAAAGCGCATGAAAGAGCATACCGCGATGGTCGGAGCCTTGAAAAAGGGCGACGAAGTCGTAACCAATGGTGGTTTAGGCGGCACGGTCACCAAAGTTGGCGATTCCTACATGTTGATGCGCGTGGCCGACAACGTCGAGGTGAGCGTGCAAAAGAGTGCAGTGGCAGCATTATTGCCTACAGGAACATTGAAAGACCTGTAATACGCCCCAAGCTAACTAATAGCCCGCCGGAATGTCTCCGGCCGGGAAACCATAAGTCTTGCAATCATGACTAACACCAGCTTCGTTCTTCTATCATGACTAACGCTAATCCGCTTTGGAAAATCCTGCTGCTCGCACTCGTCGTTGTTTCCGGCATTGTGCTCGCACTACCCAACATATTTGGCAGTGATTACGCCGTTCAAATATCTGGTCGCAGCGCGCCACTCACTGAAGACAATGCGTTTCTCGCAAAGTCTGCCATTAATAGCGGTGGTTTTGAAGGTGTTGAGTTTAGAGATGAGGGCGAGCAAGTAATTGCAATCTTTGCTAATCAAGATGATCAGCAGAAAGCACAAGAATTAGTTACGCGTGCCGTGGAGCCCGCTTTCACAAGCGCCGCTATGAATTTAGTTTCGGCAAGCCCGGCGTGGCTGCGAAAGATTTCTGACCCTATGTATTTAGGCTTGGATTTGCGCGGCGGTATTCACTTCTTATATGAAGTTGATATGGACGAGGCAATTAAATCGGCTGAAGAGCGATACGTCAGCGACTGGAGGCGCATCGTTCGCGAAGAAGGTATAAAGGGTTTTAAAATCCAGCACAAGGGTGGTGAGATTTCAGCACGCTTTAATGTCGAAGCTGATCGCGACCGCATGCTTGATTTGTATAGGCAAGAAGGTCGTGATCTGGATTTTAAAACCTCTGAAGATGATAAATACGGTTATATCACGGCCAATTTAAATGAAGCGGCTGTAACGGCCGAAAAAACTTTAGTTCTCGAACAAAATATTGCCACCTTAAGAAACCGAGTCAATGAGCTTGGTGTGTCTGAGCCTGTGATTCAACAACAAGGGCTTGAGCGAATCGTTGTTCAACTGCCGGGCATTCAAGACCCAACACGCGCCAGAGCTATTCTTGGCGCCACCGCCACGCTTGAATACCGTTTGGTGCACGGCAGCCCAACAACATGGGCCGCTGCAAGCTCTGGCGGTGGTGTGCCAGCGGACGCCAGACTTTATAAATTAAAAGAAGACGGTTCTCCGATTCTTCTAAGTCGCGACATTATCGTAACCGGTGATCAAATCAAGGATGCCTCCGCAGGCTTTGATCAACAAACCAGTGCACCTGCCGTATTCGTAAATCTAGACGGCGCAGGTGCGAAGCGAATGCAAGCGGTAACGCAGGAAAATGTCGGTAATCTGATGGCGGTTGTATATAAAGAGAATCGCGTCGATGTGGCTTACAATGAGGCCG
The DNA here is from genome assembly GCA_938035945.1 of uncultured Granulosicoccaceae bacterium. Lineage (GTDB taxonomy): Bacteria > Pseudomonadota > Gammaproteobacteria > Granulosicoccales > Granulosicoccaceae > Granulosicoccus. Next base: position 64,781 of record CALHOU010000078.1, on the reverse strand, counting down.
GTGAGAAGGTATACAACGAAGTAAAAACCGAACAGGTTATCAATTATGCCACCATCAACGATGTGTTAAGCCATCGTTTTCAAACCACGGGTTTGGGTGGCGGAGAAGCGGCTGATCTTGCATTGTTATTAAGAGCTGGTTCTTTAAAAGCACCTATTAATATCGTTGAAGAACGCACCGTGGGCCCAAGTCTGGGTGCGGATAACATCAGACAAGGCTTTTTATCAGCTGTGGTTGGTCTTATCGTCGTTGTGCTCTTTATGGCTTGGTACTACCGCGTATTTGGTATGGTCGCAGGGGCTGCGCTGATTATGAACGTTGTGCTTATCGTTGCCGTTTTATCCTTGCTCCAAGCCACACTCACATTGCCAGGTATTGCTGGGATAGTGTTAACGACCGGTATGGCGGTGGATGCAAACGTATTGATTTTTGAACGAATACGAGAAGAACTCAGATCGGGTTCCAGTGTTCAAGCAGCAATATCCGCAGGTTACGATAAAGCCTTCACAACCATCGCGGATGCAAATATCACAACCTTGATCGCGGCGGTCGTTTTGTTTAGCTTGGGCACGGGCGCGATCAAAGGCTTTGCGATCACATTGAGTATTGGCATTCTGACCTCAATGTTCACGGCGATTTTCGGTTCTCGCATAATCATTAACGCAATCTATGGTGGCAAGCGCGGTAAAGCGCTAGCGATATAGACATCAACCTACGCAAACATAGATAAGCATATGCGCAATCTTATTGGTGAATCTAACTACGACTTTATTGGTCACCGCCGACCAGCGATGTTTTTATCGGCGGCATTGGTCACTATTGCTTTGCTGGCAATATTAATTCGTGGTTTAAATTTTGGTGTCGACTTCACCGGTGGATTTACCATCGAAGTCGGTTATGAAGAAACGGCGAACATTGAGCACATTCGTGAAGTTTTAGCGGCTGCTGAACTACCCGATGCATCGGTGCAGAACTTTGGCTCAACAACTGATGTATTAATTCGCATGGCTCCGCCAGAGGGTGATGTGACAGGCTCAGCGCTTAGTGATGATGTGCTAGGGGCACTCAAGCCTACCAGTGAATCTGAAATTAAAATGCGCCGGGTTGAGTTCGTTGGCCCACAAGTGGGTGAAGAGCTACGTGAAACCGGAGGCTTGGCGGTACTGATGGCGCTGTTCGCCATTGTTGTCTATATCTGGTTCCGATTTGAAAAGAAATTCTCTGTGGGCTCTGTGCTTGCTCTAGTGCATGACGTTATTATCACCGTCGGTGTTTTTGCCTTGTTTCAAATTGAATTTGATTTAACCATTCTTGCGGCCATCCTTGCGGTGATAGGTTATTCACTTAACGACACGATTGTTGTGTTTGACCGTATTCGAGAAAATTTTCGTACCATGCGCCGTGGCACACCCGCCGAAATTATGAACGCGTCAATCAATCAGACACTGTCTCGAACCGTTATTACCTCTCTAACCACCTTGCTAGTATTGCTTTCATTGTTCATCTTTGGCGGCAAAATCATTAATGGATTTGCGTTAGCGCTTATCATCGGTGTGATCATCGGTACCTATTCTTCCATCTTCGTTGCAAGTACCACGGTACTTGGACTGGGCATTAGCAAAGAAGACATGATGCCTGTGGAAAAAGAGGGTGCGGACCTGGACGATATTCCTTAATATATTAGCCATCAGCCACTATCGAAAGGATTTAACCTATGGACGATAAGCTTAAAGATGCGATTAAACGCTCGATGCACGAGCTTGAAGAGCTAGAAGATAAACTCGAAGACTGGGTAGATGATTTACCCGATGATACTGACGAGCTTCGTGCGACGATGAAAAGCGCGATGAAAAAAATCCACGCTAAGTTATCCGACTCAGTAGGGCATGGAGGCAAGCTCTCAGATGAAGCTGAACTACAAGCCCATTTAGGCTTGATGGAAGCACGCGATAAACTCGATGCCTCGAAAGACGTCGTCGATAACTACTTAGAAAGTGCGACCGAAAAATCCAAAACCCTGATGGGTGAAGTTGAACTGAAGTCCAAGCTTGCAGCAATGGAAGTAGAAGATTTCTGGGAAGAGCGTGGGCCAAAAATTAAGGAGGAATTTAAGCAATCGAGTGACGCCATGTTAAAGATTGCGGAATCCACTGCTGATGAAATTCAAAAGCAGATTGGTAAATGGAACACTTTGCTCAAGTCGCAAAAATAAAGGGCAAAACTTATTGAAATCACCGCCGAGTCATCTGCTCGGCGGCGTTTGATTATTTCGCGTTGTTTTTATCTCTCGACGCAACCAATGGCTTCATCACTTGAAGCATTTCATGATGCACCTTTGGTGTTCCAGCGAGCACTTCACCACTGTCTAACCATGTATCACCACCAGAAAAATCATTAATCAATCCACCGGCTTCGCGAACTATTAGCGCACCGGCTGCGACGTCCCACGAGCTTAAGCCGACCAACCAAACGCCATCGAGTCGACCAGCTGCAAGTGATGCTAAATCAAGCGCGGCCGATCCTGCTCTGCGGATACCACCGGATTTTTCGGTGTAGTGGCGCATGGTTCGTTGATAAAAATCAAGGTCTTGACCGGAGCGGTAAGGGAAGCCCGTACCCAGTAAGGCTTTTTCCAGACGATTGGTTTTACTTACGCGTATGCGTTTACTGTTAAGCCAAGCGCCATCGCCGCGACTGGCAGTAAACAAATCTTGACTAACCGGGTTGTACACCACGGCTTGGTCAATTCTGTTTTTATGCATCAGCGCAATGGATACGCTGAAATAAGGGTAGCCATGCAAAAAGTTTGTCGTGCCATCGAGTGGGTCAACAATCCATTGGTACTCTGCATCAGCATTACCGATCAAGCCAGATTCTTCCGCCAGAATGCTGTGATCGGGGTAAGCCTTGCGCAACACATTAATGATTTCAGCTTCGGCGCCGCGATCAACATCGCTAACAAAATCGTTGCGTGACTTTTGGTCCACTTGCAGAGTGTCCACTCTGTCCATGTTGCGGGTTATGACATTACCGGCCGCGCGAGCAGCGCGGATGCCGATGTTCAGCATCGGGTGCATGAGAGTTTCGTTGTCGATGGAATGGGTCGGTATTGTAATGCCTATTCGATTTGTGCGCCCGATTGCTTTTGTTTAAGTAGAATTGGCGCATGAACTTGGAACTCGTTTTTGTATTAGTCGGCACAACTCACTCCGGTAATATAGGCGCAGCAGCGCGTGCGATCAAAAATATGGGGTATTCGGAGTTGCGGTTGGTTGACTGTTGTGGCCACCTAACCAAAGATGCGTTAGCCCGGGCATCCGGTGCCGATGGTGTTCTGCACGAGGCGAAACGCTACGACACGCTCGATGCTGCCGTGAGTGATTGCCAATCTGTGATTGGCACCAGCGCGCGCGATCGACACTTGGCTGTGCCGGTGATGGCCTGTCGCGAGGTAGCAAACGAAATAGTTAGCGACACCCAGCGCGCCGATTCACCGGTGCGAACCGCGATGGTGTTTGGTCGTGAGCGCTCTGGCTTGAGCAACGAGGAAATGGATCGCTGCACGCGGCTTTTACGCATACCGTGCAACCCTGATTTTAGCTCCCTTAATCTTGGTGCGGCCGTGCAGGTGGTGGCCTATGAGTGTGCGCAGGCCTCAAATCAGGTTTGGGTAACTCCGGCCAATGGGCTTACGGATGACCAGGAGGCCGTGGCCAGCGGAGCGTCAATGCAGCATTTTTATGATCATCTGCACCGAATTATGGTGACAACGGGTTTTCTTGATCCGGCAAATCCACGGCACTTAATGCGAAGAATTAAGCGCTATTTCGAACGGAACCGCCCAACCGAGAAGGAGCTAAACATTTTTCGTGGGATTTTATCCGCTACGGAAAAACCGTTTCCACCAAAAAAGCCTGAACCTTGACCCAAATGAGGGTCATATTCGTATAATAACCTAGTAAACTTATCGGAATTAACTTCTACCTCGAGAGGGTGCGATGTGGCAGCTTATTAAAGAAGACGTCGCCTGCGTTTTTGATCGTGATCCGGCAGCGCGCAATCTATTTGACGTGCTTACCTGTTACTCCGGTGTCCACGCTATGCTCTTCCACCGCATGAATCATGGTCTGTGGAACCTTGGCCTGCGCTGGCCTGCGCGATTTCTAGGCAATATTGCCCGCTGGCTCACCGGTATTGAAATTCATCCTGGCGCCAAGATTGGTCGTCGATTCTTTGTGGATCACGGCACTGGCGTGGTGATTGGCGAAACCGCCGAAATTGGAGACGATGTCACGCTGTATCAAGGCGTAACCCTCGGTGGTCGTACCCTCGATGAAGGTAAGCGCCATCCAACGCTTGGCGATAACGTCGTGGTTGGGGCTGGTGCCAAAATCCTCGGTCCATTTCTGGTTGGTGCGAATTCGCGTATCGGTTCCAATGCCGTGGTTTTGGATGCAGTGCCACAAGGGGCGACCGTCGTCGGTGTACCTGGCCGGGTGGTGCGCTGCCAGGATGAAAACGCGAATTGCCTTGAAATGGTGAAAAGCGGCGAGTCCGAAGCTCAAAAAGCGCAGCCAAAGCCAAAATTTGATGCCTATGCTGTGGCAGGTGAGATCGAGGACGATGCGGTAGTAGGGCTGGCAGAATTGCAGCAGGAGCTCGTCGAACTGCGCGCCGAAGTTGCCGAATTGAGAAGCATTTGTGGTTGTGATCGGCAAGCTGGACATTCTCGTACCGGAACCGAAGGTTCATAGCGGAACTTAGCTGAATAATACTTGACTAAATTAGTCGGACAATGCCAAAATGAAGCTAATTAAGGGTTTGTGACTTCTCATGAAACTAACCACAAAAGGTAGATACGCCGTAACCGCCATGCTTGACTTGGCGCTGCACGCACGGACCGGCCCAGTATCACTAGCAGAGATCTCCAGTCGGCAGGAAATTTCGTTGTCCTATCTTGAGCAGTTGTTTTCAAGATTGCGCAAGCAGGGCTTGGTTGCCAGTACGCGCGGTCCTGGCGGTGGGTACCGTGTGGCTCGTGGCTTGGACGAAGTTGCGATCTCTGAAATTATCATGGCGGTTAACGAATCGGTGGATGCAACTCAATGTGCCGGCAAGGAAAACTGCCACAGTCATGGTCGCTGCCTAACCCATGACTTATGGGAAGGTCTCAGTGAGCAAATAGAAGAATTTTTAAGTGGTGTATCGTTACAAGACTTAATCGACAAACAAAGCGTCAAGACGGTTGCTCTGCGTCAAGATCAAATGCAAGATCAGGTTTTATTGCAACGTGATCGAGTCGGTCAGCGTGAGCGGGCAGACTATGCAGAAGCGCAGCAAAGCAGCTAGAAACGAATCAGTAAAAAACTTTAAGCGACCGATAAACAGTCGCGAAACATATACGTAAAAGGTGAGCCAAAAAGTGAGTACTTTAAATATTCCGATCTATCTTGACTACTCTGCAACCACGCCTGTAGATGAGCGTGTTGCAAAGAGTATGGCTGAGTGCCTCACCTTGCAGGGCAACTTCGGTAATCCAGCTTCGCGCTCGCATCCTTTTGGTTGGAGAGCAGAAGAAGCTGTTGAAGAAGCACGCCGCAACGTTGCTGAACTAATTGGTGCTGTGCCGAAAGAAATTATTTGGACCTCTGGTGCAACCGAATCAGACAACCTTGCAATCAAAGGGGCTGCACTTTTTAACCAAAAGAAAGGCAAGCACATCATCACTATGAAGACAGAGCACAAAGCGGTGCTCGATACCTGTCGTCAACTAGAGCGTGATGGATTCGAAGTCAGCTACATGGACCCTATGGAAAATGGCTTGCTCGATATCGAAGCGTTTAAAAAGGAAATTCGCGAAGACACAACCGTTGTGTCTATCATGCACGTTAACAATGAAATTGGTGTTATTCAGGACATAGCTGCAATTGGTGCAATTACACGCGAAAAGGGCATTATCTTCCATGTTGATGCTGCGCAAAGTCCAGGCAAAGTCGCCATCGATGTCGATGAGATGAATGTTGATCTTATGTCGTTGTGCGCACACAAAGTGTATGGCCCGAAAGGCATTGGCGCCCTATATGTTCGACGTAAGCCGCGTGTTCGCCTTGAAGCGCAAATTCACGGTGGCGGTCACGAGCGCGGAATGCGTTCAGGTACTTTGGCAACCCACCAAATTGTTGGTATGGGCGAGGCGTTTCGTATTGCTCGCGAAGAGATGACTGCGGAAACTGCGCGCATGCGAGTCTTGCGCGACCGTCTATGGAATGGCGTTAAAGACATGGAAGAGATCTACCTCAATGGCGACCTTGAACAACGTATACCTGGCAACTTGAATATCAGCTTTAACTTTGTTGAAGGTGAGAGCCTGATTATGTCGCTAAAAGATATCGCCGTATCCAGTGGGTCTGCTTGCACAAGCTCAAGCCTTGAACCCTCCTACGTGTTACGTGCTATTGGGCGAAACGATGAGCTGGCTCACAGTTCAATCCGCTTTACCATGGGGCGATTTAGCACCGAAGAAGAGGTAGACTTCACTATCGAAAAAGTACGCGAAGCGGTTGAAAAACTGCGCGAACTGTCCCCATTATGGGATATGTTCAAAGACGGTGTCGATCTTGATTCGGTTGAATGGGCGCACCATTAAACCTAAGTCGTACGCACTTTAAGTATATTAATTTTGAACTTGGCGGTAATTTCAATCATGAGATTGGCCGCTACATAACCGAGTAGTACTGGAGAAACAAATGGCTTATAGCGACAAAGTTCTTGATCACTACGAAAACCCACGCAATGTTGGTGTTCTCGATAAAGACGATCCCAATGTTGGCACTGGTATGGTCGGCGCACCTGCGTGTGGCGATGTTATGCGTCTGCAAATCAAAGTATCTGAAGATGGTGTCGTTGAAGACGCAAAATTCAAAACCTACGGTTGCGGTTCTGCTATCGCATCTTCTTCGTTGGTCACCGAAATGGTGAAGGGCAAAACCCTGGACGAAGTTGCGGCAATCAAGAACTCTGAAATTGTAGAAGAGTTGGCTCTACCACCAGTGAAAATTCACTGCTCTGTGTTGGCTGAAGATGCGATAGCCGCGGCAATTGCTGATATAAAAGCCAAGCGTGAAGAGCAAAGCACTGTAAAAGCCAGCGCGTAAAATTGCGCTGGTTTGTAGAGTGCTTGCGTGACGGTATTGCTTGAAGGTATTAGATAGAATTACGTGAGTAGTTTCGTAGGGAGTATGTTATGGCGATCACAATGACAGAAAGAGCTGCTGAGCATGTCAGGAGCTATATCGAAAAACGCGGTAAAGGCATTGGGCTACGTTTAGCTGTGCGCACCACGGGTTGTTCGGGAATGGCTTACGTTCTTGAATTTGCCGATGAAGTCGCCGCAAATGATGCCGTGTTTGAACAACACGATATTAAAGTGGTTGTCGATCAGAAAAGTCTGGCGTATCTCGATGGAACTGAATTGGACTTTGCCAAAGAAGGGCTGAACGAAGGTTTTCAGTTTAATAACCCGAACGTTAAAGATGAATGTGGTTGTGGGGAGAGTTTCAATATCTGATTCTCTTTGCAGTCTTGTAAAAAGTACTGCTGACGGCCCGTGCATCGGGCCGTCTTTCGTTTTATCATCAAATCCCTAGGGTAAAGAAGCACTTCGTCAATGCAGGTCGATTTTTCGAATAATTATTTTGAGCTGTTTGAGTTGCCGGTCCAATACGTTGTATCGCAAGATCATCTCGATACACGATTTCGTTCGTTGCAGCGTTATTTGCATCCGGATAAATTCGCTTCCGCATCCGATGCCGAACGACGCTGGTCGATGCAAGCTGCAAGCTTTGTGAATGAGGCGTATCAGGCATTATCAAAACCCTTGAGTCGAGCATCTTATTTGCTGTCTTTGCATGGTATTTCTTTAGACGAAGAGACCGATACGCAAATGTCGCCGATGTTTTTAATGGAACAAATGGAATTGCGCGAAGCCTTGGGCGATGCGCCAGATGCAGCCGACCCATATGCAGCATTGGATAAAATCAGCGCTCAGTTAAACAATGGGCGACGCGATAGTGAAAGCGCGTTTACTAGCGCTGCCAACAATGCTGACTGGACTGAGGCGCGCACAGTTGTACGACAATGGCAGTTTCTGGAAAAATTAAATTCTGAGGTTCAAGCTCAAGAAGCACGGCTCGATGATGCGCTTTAGCGCATCACTAGTATCGAAGATGCGCTTTAGCGCATCTCTAGTATCAAAGATGCGCTTTAGCGCATCAGCAATTAGAGAATAGGTTTACAAGTTAATGGCATTGCTGCAAATATCTGAACCTGGACAATCGCAAGCTCCTCACCAGAGAAGACTTGCTGTCGGAATTGACCTGGGCACAACCAATTCCTTAGTTGCCTCAGTTATTAGCGGTTCCGCGTCAGTCTTAAAAGATGCAAACGATCAATGGTCTATTCCGTCGGTTGTGCACTACAGCGATAAGCACGCGTCAGTGATTGGCAACGCAGCGCAGGAAAAAGCCGCTGACGATCCGTTCAACACCATCCGTTCAGCAAAACGTTTAATGGGTAAAGGTGCGGATGATGTGCGTGAATCCTGGCTAGCCGAGCACTATCAATTTAATTATGACGGCGGCTCCATTCCGGCGTTCAAAACCGCGGCAGGTGAAAAAACGGCCATCGATGTTTCTGCGGCTATTTTGTCCGAACTACGCTTAACCGCAGAACAAACACTCGGTGGTGATCTGGTCGGCGCCGTTATAACTGTGCCGGCCTATTTCGATGATGCGCAACGACAAGCTACTAAAGATGCGGCTGCGTTATCTGGTATTCACGTGCTTCGCTTGCTTAACGAACCAACGGCCGCAGCGGTCGCTTATGGTTTAGATAGCGGCACTGATGGAGTTGTTGCTATCTATGATTTAGGCGGCGGCACCTTTGATATTTCCTTGCTGAAAATGCAACGCGGTGTGTTTGAGGTGTTAGCAACGGCTGGTAATACCGCACTTGGTGGCGATGATTTCGACAACGCCGTTGCCGACTGGATTCAGGCTCAAGCCGGTGTTAGCCAACTACCTGATCAAGGGGCGCGTCGACAGCTTCTGCGTTTGGCCCGTTCGGTAAAAGAGACGCTATCGTCTGCAATGCTTGCACCGTACGAATTAAAACTCAACGCTGACATTACCTTTAAAGGTGAGCTAAGTGTGCAGCAATTCAACGACATCATAGAACCGATGTTCAAAAAAACGCTGGCCCCGTGCAGGCAAGTGATTCGCGATGCAGGTATCGCCAAAACCGATGTGCAAGCTGTGGTTATGGTCGGTGGTTCAACCCGTGTGCCCTTGGTGCGTGAAAGAGTCAGTCAGTTTTTCGACCAAACCGTGTTGACCGATATCGACCCTGACCAAGTCGTTGCAATAGGTGCGGCAATTCAGGCCGATGTACTTGCTGGTAATAAGCCTGATAGTGAATTGCTCTTGTTAGATGTTATTCCGTTGTCGTTAGGATTGGAAACCATGGGCGGATTGGTTGAAAAAATTATTCCGCGCAACACCACTATTCCTATTGCTCGGGCGCAAGAATTTACGACTTATAAAGACGGTCAAACAGCAATGGCTTTGCACGTTGTACAAGGTGAGCGTGAGCTCGTGTCTGATTGCCGCTCGTTGGCTAATTTCGAATTGCGTGATATACCAGCACGCACAGCCGGAGCTTGTCGGATTCAGGTATTGTTTCAGGTAGATGCCGATGGATTGTTAATGGTTAGTGCGCTCGAAAAAGAGTCTGGTGTATTGGCCAGTATCGACGTTAAACCGTCCTATGGTTTAAGCGATGGTGAAATCGAACAGATGCTCAAAGCGTCGATAGAGCATGCATCGGAAGATGTTCGTAAAAGAGCATTGGCAGAACAAAAAGTCGAGGGCAGTCGTGTTATTGAAGCGATTGGCAGTGCGTTAGCCGCCGATGGTGATCAGCATTTGACTGCCGATGAACGAAGCGATGTCGATGCCTTAATCGAGAATTTAAAACAATCGCTGGAACAAGATAGCAGTGATGCAATAAAACAAGCGATAGAAAAATTAGAGGCGGGCAGCAGTGCATTTGTTGAGCGCCGAATGAACGCAAGCGTTAAACAACTTATGGCTGGGCAAGAACTAGAAGAGCTGGAACGCTCGCTTGTCTCTGCAGACGATTTATCTGATTCATAAATTAAACCGACATCAAACAAGGTCAACGAGATCATCCAAATGCCAACGATCACAGTAAAACCCCATCCTGAGCTTTGCCCTGAAGGTACAAGCTTCACCGTCGATTCTGGCGTGTCCGTGTGTGATGCGCTGTTGCGTAACGATGTTGATATTGAACATGCATGCGAAAAATCATGCGCTTGTACAACCTGTCATGTGCATGTGCGCGTTGGCTTGGATTCGCTTGAAGAAGCCGATGAATTAGAAGAAGATTATCTTGATAAAGCATGGGGGCTTGATCCCGATTCGCGTTTGAGTTGTCAAGCCATAGTCGAAGACGATGACTTGGTTATAGAGATACCTAAATACACCATTAACATGGTGTCGGAGAATCACTAATGAAGTGGACCGATACATTAGATATTGCGATTGAACTTTTAGACGCGCACCCCGATGTCGATCCGCAATTAGTGCGTTTTACCGATCTGCATGCGTGGGTGATGGCGTTGGATGGATTTGATGACGATCCTGAAAAGTCCTCGGAACGCATTCTCGAATCTATCCAAATGAATTGGATTGAAGAGAAAGAGTGAAAGGCATCAAGCTCCGGTGTAATGACGGGCTAGGCCTTTTTGGTAATTGTCCATTACGTGCTACCCTCAAAGGCATAGAGCAAAAATACCTATCTGGAGCAATTACATGAACAATACATTGAGATTAATTTGCACTGTTCTGGTTTCGGGAACGCTTGTCGCGGGCTGCTCAAGCAGCAGCACGAGTCCACAAGTTAGTCCGGATGAAACCGACTCTGGCATGGTGGACCCCGGTATTGTAGACCCCGGAACAATCGATCTCAACGGTGACTACACAGTAGATGTGTCATTGAGTGAAGCTGTCGCGGCTGTGCCGGAGTGCAGTGAGCCAGTTGATGGCACGTTAACGGTGACAAATCGCACCATCACCGGAATCGTCAATGTGGTTCTCGATGTCACCGGCACCATTAATGAAGATGGCAGTATCACTGGTGGTTTTGCCATTGAAGACGGATCGGTCGTTGCCAGCTACGAAGGCGTGGTTGATGGGGCAGATCTTGCCGGTACTTGGGCGGATATTTTTGGCTGTTCAGGCTCTTGGCGTGCGATGAAAGCTGAAATTTAATTAGCAATTTGTGGTTGCTCCCCAGCCCGAGGATGCGTATACTTCTCGGGTTGTGTAGCGCAGCATCGGGGTATGGCGCAGTCTGGTAGCGCATCTGGTTTGGGACCAGAGGGTCGTAGGTTCGAATCCTGCTACCCCGACCAATAGCTTCACAATAAACAGCGGGTCCAATGCGCCCGTAGCTCATTTGGATAGAGCATCGGCCTTCTAAGCCGAGGGTAGCAGGTTCGAATCCTGCCGGGCGCGCCATGGCTCGATTCAAAAATGCGAAAAAGTCGTAAAGCACAAGCAGTGGCGGGCGTAGCTCAGTTGGTAGAGCGCGGGATTGTGATTCCCGTGGTCGCGGGTTCAATCCCCGTCGCTCGCCCCACTTCCCCAGTAGGGAATGTAGCTTGAAATTTTTTTGCTAGAAGTGCCCTATCTGTATAGCGTTACTGCTCATCTATGAGTTCGGTTCCGCTATAATCACAGGCCAGTAGATGCGATTGGCCTTAGAGATAGGCAGTTATAAGTTAGTTACTTTTTTACAAGTAAAGTAGTAATGCGGGAGTGGTGGAATTGGTAGACACGCCAGATTTAGGTTCTGGTGCCGAAAGGTGTGGAGGTTCAAGTCCTCTCTCCCGTACCACTTTACTTAAACAACTAACCAGTATTTCGAACAAAAGTTCGACTCTCTTCCAATCGCACACAAATTCAAGTGTTACTCAGATAGTTTGAATTGGTTTAATTGAACAACTAGAACTGGCTGATTAACACATCACCCCGGCTCCAGTGATGACAGCTCGTGGCACCTCTATTTGCATCCCCAAAGTTAGATGCGATTACAGGGCATAAGGCGAGTTAGTACCACTGAGAAAAAGATCGCAGTTTATTGAGGCAATCATGCAAGTATCCGTAGAAACTACCCAAGGACTCCAGCGCAAAATGACTATTGCGCTACCGGCTGAAGATATTAATAGCGCCGTAACTGAGCGCCTTCAATCCTTGGGTAAAACCACAAGAATGAATGGTTTTCGACCTGGTAAGGTTCCATTCAACGTCCTCAAGAAACGCTTCGAACCGCAAGTGCGTTCGGAAGTATTGGGTTCGCTTATCAACCAGTCTTTCTACGATGCGGTTCAGCAGGAAAAATTGCGTCCAGCAGGTCAACCAGAAATCGCTCCGGAAGATGAAAAAGATAACGGTGCAGATGGCTTTAGTTACATAGCCACGTTCGAGGTTTATCCCGAGTTTGAGCCTGTGTTCAATGACAAAATCACCGTTACCAAGCCGATGGTCAGTATCGAAGATTCAGACGTCGACGAAATGATCGAGTCGCTGCAAAAGCAACGTGTCGATTACACCGCTGTCGAGCGGGCGGCAGCGGATGATGACCAAATTATCATCGACTTTACTGGCAGAATTGACGGTGAAGAGTTTGAAGGTGGAAAAGCCGAAAAAGCCCCATTGGTTCTGGGTTCTGGCGCCATGATTGAAGGTTTTGAGGCGCAGCTGATCGGCCTTTCTGCAGGGGACTCAAAAACCATCCAGATCACATTTCCGGAAGATTATCAGGCAGAACACCTGGCTGGAAAGGCGGCTGAGTTCGATATAAACGTGCACGAGGTCAAGGAATCGTTCATACCTGAGCTGAATGAGGAGCTGATTAAAAGTTTTGGTATAGAGGACGGTACGCTTGAGAGCCTGAAGGCCGATATAACCAAGAACATGGAAAGAGAATTGAAGCAGCGGGTTGATAATGAAGTAAAGACCCAGATTATGGATGGGTTACTTGAGCTAAACCCGATCGATATTCCAGAAGCATTGGTGAAAGAAGAAATTGGTCGCCAAAAGGAACAAATGATGCAGCAAATGCCTGGGGATGCTGATGCATCATTTTTGGGCGATGAGCTTTTCGCCGAGCAAGCGCAAAGGCGTGTTCGTTTGGGGCTGGTTGTTGGCGAAATCGTGCAGAAGTCTGAGATAAAAGCTGATGCGGCAGCGGTACGTGGTCAAGTTGAAACCATGGCAAGTTCCTATCAGGACCCTCAGCAAGTAATCGACTACTATTATAGTAATCCTGAAATGTTGAGAAACGTAGAAGGTTTGGTACTTGAAGAAGCTGTAACAGCGAAAGTGCTAGATGCTTCTACAGTTACAGAAGAAAAACGCAGTTTTCAGGACATGATGAATCCGCCGAATGCGGATTCGGCGACCGAATAATAAAGTAACCGAAAAATAAATAAGAGAAATTGACCATGAGTTTTGGTTTTACACCATCATCAACAGTACCAGGCGGCGCAGCTCCGGATGTTTCCGCTAACGTTATGGTTCCAATGGTTATCGAACAGACTCCGCGCGGAGAACGCTCGTTCGATATCTATTCGCGTTTGCTCAAAGAGCGCGTGATTTTCATGGTCGGTCAAGTTGAAGACTACATGGCAAATGTAATTGTCGCTCAACTGTTGTTTCTCGAATCTGAAAACCCGGATAAGGAAATTTCCTTGTACATTAATTCGCCAGGTGGGTCGGTAACGGCTGGCATGGCCATCTACGACACTATGCAGTTCATCAAGCCACCGGTGAGCACATTGTGTATTGGTCAGGCAGCAAGCATGGGCGCATTCCTGCTCGCAGCCGGCGCTCCTGAGAAGCGGTTCTTATTACCGAACTCGCGAGTCATGATTCATCAGCCTTCGGCTGGATTTCAGGGTCAAGCTACCGACATAGATATACATGCGAGAGAAATTCTTGCAATGAAGGAGCGTATGAACCAGTTAATGGCCAAACACTGTAATCAGACCCCTGAAAAGGTACAAGCTGATACAGAGCGGGATAATTTCATGACCGCAGAAGACGCACTGGCCTATGGGCTAGTAGACAGAATTGTTCATACGCGCACAGAAGAGCTCGATGTAGCCAGTAGTGGTACGGGTGCGCAAAATGGCGACCAGACTGGAAAAGACTCCTGATAACAGGGGCATGTGACGTATGTTTCACCTGAGATGTGAACGTCTCATCAACAATGGTGGAAGGGTATAAACACCCTCTTGAAATGTCACGAAAAACACGGCAAGGTGTTGTGAAGGCAAGGGTTTAGAAAAGCATGAGCGAAGACAATAAAAAAGAAGACGGCAAGCTGCTGTACTGCTCTTTTTGCGGTAAAAGTCAGCATGAAGTGCGGAAGCTGATCGCAGGTCCGTCTGTGTTCATCTGCGACGAATGCGTTGACCTGTGTAATGACATCATTACAGAGGAAATGCAGGAGCAGCTGGATACCGATGATAGTTCTCTTCCCAAACCACACGAAATCAACGATCTTCTTGATTCTTACGTTATTGGTCAGAGCACAGCGAAGAAAATTCTCGCCGTTGCTGTTTATAACCACTACAAGCGTCTGGAATACAAAGATAAAAAAGGTGATGTTGAGTTAGCAAAAAGCAACATACTGCTCATTGGTCCAACGGGCTCGGGTAAAACGTTGCTCGCTGAAACCTTGGCGCGTACATTGAATGTGCCGTTCACTATTGCTGATGCCACCACGCTTACCGAAGCAGGTTATGTGGGTGAAGATGTTGAAAACATTATTCAAAAGCTATTACAAAAATGTGACTACGATGTAGAAAAGGCACAGACCGGTATCGTCTACATCGATGAAATCGATAAAATCTCTCGTAAATCAGACAACCCATCTATCACTCGTGACGTATCAGGTGAAGGTGTTCAGCAGGCATTGCTCAAGCTGATTGAAGGCACAGTTGCCTCAGTGCCCCCTCAAGGTGGTCGAAAGCACCCACAACAAGAATTTCTACAGGTGGACACGTCAAACATTTTGTTTGTTTGTGGTGGAGCGTTTGCAGGCTTAGAAAAAATTATTCAAGAGCGATCTGAAAAAGGTGGTATTGGTTTTGCTGCTGAAGTGAAATCAAAAGACGACAGCAAGAACATTGGCGAAATGTTGCTCGATGTGGAAGCGCAAGATTTAATCCAATTTGGTCTGATTCCTGAATTTGTTGGGCGTCTACCCGTTGTTGCAACGCTTGAAGAACTCGATGAAGAAGCGCTGGTGCGTATCTTGGTTGAACCTAAAAATGCGATCACAAAGCAATACGAAAAGTTGTTATCAATGGAAGATGTTGATATTGAATTCCGAAAAGATGCCCTACAAGCTGTGGCAAAGAGCTCGCTAGAAAGAAAAACGGGTGCGCGTGGTTTACGAACCATTCTAGAAAACGTTTTGCTTGAAACCATGTACGAGTTGCCTCGACTAGAAAACGTTAAGAAGGTTGTGCTTGACGGTGCGGTCGTTCGCGGTGAGTGTAAGCCGTACCTGTTGCTCGAAGGTCAAGAGAAAGTGATTGAAGAAGAGAACTATCGTCGGGCTGCATCCGACGACTAAGCTTCGCCGCTGGCGCTCTACTGTGAGAGTCGTCGGCACATAATCAATGCAGTATCAACAAACCCGACCATGTCGGGTTTGTTCGTTTGATAAGCTCTATTTTTATCATGACCGTTTAATACCCACACATCCATTAAGGTATTCAACACCCCATTTCAAATGGTAGTTTTCCGTAAATCCTTGAATTTCGAGTTTACGCAACTATGTTGTCGTGTATGCTAAAACGCATGGTACCTGCCATGTGTCTCAACTAACGTACTTAGGAATTTACGAGTGTCAGATACAGATACAGATTCACAAGAACTCACTGGTCAGCACGATGAGCTATTGCCGGTATTGCCACTTCGCGATGTTGTGGTTTATCCGCATATGGTTATTCCGTTGTTTGTTGGTAGAGATAAATCCATAGAAGCGCTCGATGCGGCTATGTCGAAAGACAAGCGCATTATTCTGGCTGCGCAAACCAGTGCCGCTATCGATGAGCCTGGTCCAGACGATATCCATCGTGTTGGTACCGTCGCCACCATATTGCAATTGCTTAAATTACCTAACAGCACAATTAAAGTGCTGGTCGAAGGGCAGCAGCGCGTTCAACTCACCGACACAGAATTTCAAGACGGTGGTTTTTTCAGTGCACGTTACACGCAGCCGCAAAGTGAAAGTGATAGTGACGATGCGAAAGAAACCAACATGCTCATTCGTTCAGTGACCAGCATGTTCGATCAATACGTCAAAATGAACAAGAAAGTTCCACCGGAAATTTTGAGTTCGATTGCCGGTGTTGAAGAGGCCGATCGGCTGGCTGATATGATTGCTGCGCAAATGTCATTAAAGGTTGAAGAGAAGCAAAAGATTCTTGAACTCTTCAATGCATCAGAGCGCCTTGAGCATTTACTGAGCTTAATGGAATCGGAACTTGATTTGCTGCAAGTTGAAAAACGCGTGCGTGGCCGTGTTAAACAACAGATGGAAAAAAGTCAGCGCGAATACTATTTGAATGAGCAAATGAAAGCCATTCAAAAAGAGCTTGGTGAGATGGATGATGTTCCTAATGAGCTGGAAGATCTTGCCAAGAAAATAGAGAAGAAAGGTTTATCAAAAGAAGCACGCAAGAAAGCTAACACCGAGCTTAACAAGCTGAAGATGATGTCACCAATGTCGGCCGAAGCGACAGTGGTGCGCAACTATATTGATACTTTGGTCGGCTTGCCTTGGAAGAAAAAATCCAAGCTCATTAAATCCATGGCTGATGCAGAAGAAACCTTAGAGAACGATCACTACGGTCTCGAAAAAGTTAAAGAGCGCATTCTTGAATACCTTGCAGTGCAAAGCCGGGTGAAAAAAGCCAAAGGGCCAATTCTGTGTTTGGTTGGTCCCCCAGGTGTGGGTAAAACATCGTTGGGTCAGTCCATTGCCCGAGCCACGGGCCGAAAATTTAGCCGTATGGCCTTGGGTGGCGTACGCGATGAAGCTGAAATACGCGGGCATCGACGCACTTATATCGGATCGATGCCGGGTAAGATTGTGCAAAACCTTGCGAAGGTTGGAAAGCGTAATCCATTAATTTTGCTCGATGAGATCGATAAAATGTCGATGGATATGCGCGGCGATCCCTCGTCGGCCCTTTTAGAGGTGCTCGATCCTGAACAAAACCATACCTTTACCGATCATTATCTGGAAGTTGAATTCGATCTGTCAGATGTCATGTTTGTCGCTACTGCGAACACCATGAATATTCCAGAGCCGCTACTTGATCGTATGGAAGTGATTCGAATTCCAGGTTATACAGAACTTGAAAAATTCAATATTGCCGAGCGTTATCTTGTGCCGCGCAAAATGAAGGATAACGGGCTTGATAGTAGTGAGCTTCTCATCCAAGACAGTGCCTTGATGTCGATGATTCGGTCGTACACACGCGAAGCTGGTGTGCGAAGTTTAGAAAGAGAAATAAGTAAGGTGTGTCGAAAGGTTGTGCGTGAAGTGATGCACGACGATGCGGCAGAAAAAATAGTGGTCAGTGAGTCTAATGTTGCTGACTATCTAGGTGTCGAACGTTTTCGTTTTGGTCGCGCAGAAGAGAACAATCAGATTGGTCAGGTGACTGGTTTGGCCTGGACTCAAGTGGGTGGTGAACTACTCACCATTGAATCGGCCATCGTGCCGGGTAAGGGAAAGCTGTCCTATACCGGTAAGCTCGGCGATGTTATGCAGGAGTCTATACAGGCTGCGATGATGGTGGTTCGAAGTCGAGCAGCTGCACTTGGGCTAAGCGAAGATTTTCACGAAAAGAATGATTTACATGTACACGTGCCGGAAGGGGCTACACCTAAAGATGGTCCGAGCGCGGGTATTGGTATGTGCACGGCCTTAGTGTCATCGCTAACCCAAGTGGCTGTGAAGGCCGATGTGGCCATGACGGGTGAGATCACCTTGCGAGGAGAGGTGCTACCGATTGGTGGTCTGAAGGAAAAACTCCTTGCTGCTCAGAGAGGTGGTGTAAAAACCGTGATTATTCCGTTGGAAAATAAGAAGGATTTAACCGAGATATCTGACGAAATTCTGGCCGGTTTGGACATCCACCCGGTGCAATGGATTGATGAAGTTCTCGATCTTGCGCTTGCATCTGCTCCCTCAGGCGAAGCGACAGCCATAGGTGAAAAGGTCAAATCAGGGTCAGACGGTGCCGAGAAAGGGGATGTCGGCGGCATTCGCCATCACTGAGAGATGTGAAGAAATCGCGATATTGGCCTTGCCAAGTCCGATTCTGAGGTCTAGAAGTATTAGGTCGATTCGATTGTTTTGCATTGATCGACCGAGAATTCACAGGCTGTAACCCGCTAAAACAGTGGGTTTATGGCCTTATATAACGTATTATTATAAGAATTGGCTGGTGCGATTTCGCGGCGGTTTTTCATTTTTGATTAAAATATAAACGTGGGGATAGCGTTAAATGAACAAAGCAGAATTTGTTGATGCGGTAGCAGCGAAAGCTGACATGTCTAAAACGGAAGCAGCAACTGCTGTTGATGCTGTACTCGATTCTGTCGCTGCTGCCCTGAAGGATGGCGAGCAAGTGACACTTGTTGGCTTCGGCACTTTTCTTGTTAGAAGAAGAGAAGCGAGAACCGGGCGTAACCCTCGCACCGGTGAACCTCTAGCGATTGCAGCTTCAAATGTTCCTAGCTTTAAAGCTGGCAAAGCGTTAAAAGAAACTGTAAACTAGTCGGCTTGGGTGCTTAGCTCAGCTGGTAGAGCATCGCCCTTACAAGGCGAGGGTCGGGGGTTCGATCCCCTCAGCACCCACCAAGTTTTTAGGTAGTAAAAAAGTAGGACGGTTAGTAGATTATTATGCTAATTTGCCCGCCCTACAGACTGAAAATGGAGCGGTAGTTCAGTTGGTTAGAATACCGGCCTGTCACGCCGGGGGTCGCGGGTTCGAGTCCCGTCCGCTCCGCCATTGGTACCAAGAGCTGGCCATCACGCCAGCCCTTACAAAAACGGGTGCTTAGGCACCCTTTTTTGTGCTTCAAGAAGTCATATTTGAAGCGATAGTTTTAGAGCCGTAGTTTTGGAGCAATTGCTGCAAGTTAAAATGATCACTTTTCGAATTTAGCCCGGAACACCGTCATGTTATTGGATCTTCGTGAAACCGTTCGTAATTCCAAGCCCATCAAGTACACCTTGATCACAATCATATGTATTCCTTTTGCATTGGTTGGTATTGGTTCCTATCTTGGCGGTGGCGCTTATCAAGATGTTGCCGAGGTCGATGGTGTGGCCATCACGTCGAATCAGGTTGAGAGTGCTTACAACGGTTTAGTGCGTCAGTATCGTCAAATGTTCGGTGGGCAAATTCCACAAAACCTATTGCCTGATGACGCTATTCGTCAACAAGCTCTGGACGGTTTAGTTACCGACATCGTTGTACGTAACACTATTGCCGATCAAAAATTTGCGGTCGGTGATGAAACATTGGGCCGCGCTATTCGCAGTAACCCTGAATTTCAAACTGAAGGCGTGTTTGATAAAGAAAAGTATGCGCAACTACTTCGTGGTAGTCGTCTCAACGTTGCCAGCTACGAAGAGTCTTTACGATCAAGCGCTGCGCTAACGCAGTTTAGAGCTGGTGTGGAATCAACAAGTTTTCAACTGCCAAGTGAAAGCAAGCGCTTGGAAAGCTTAAGCAATCAAACGCGTACAATCGACTACGTTCGCTACTCAATCGACTCAGCCTTAGAGAACATTGAAGTCACCGATGAAGAGATTAGTGCTTACTTTGACGAGAACGCCGAAAACTACAAGTTCCCACAACGCGCAAAAATTCAATACATTGAGTTGAAAAAATCAGATATTGCGGCTGAAATTGAAGTCAGCGAAGAAGATGTAGAAGCGCACTACAAAAACAACCCTAATAGCTTTATCACCAAGCGTGAGCTTCGCGAGACATCGCACATCCTGTTAGAAGTGGATGTCAATGATTCGGACAAAGTCGCTGAGAAAACTAAACAGCTTAAAGAGCTTAAAGAACGAATAGACGCCGGCGAAGATTTCGCGGCATTGGCTGGTGAATTCTCTGAAGATATCGGTTCTTCACTTTCTGGCGGTAGCCTAGGCTTGTTTGAAGCCGGTGTTTTTGGCACACCCTTCGATAACGCGGTTATGACCTTAACTGAATCGGGTCAGGTGAGTGATGTGGTTAGTACCCCTGCAGGTGTTCATCTTATTAAGCTGGATAAACTTGAGCCGGCGGTGACCACGCCATTCGAAGAGGCCAAGGACGACATCGTATCGCTATTGCAAAACAACGCAGCGGATATTGAATACCTTGAGCTGCAAACTGCGATGGAAGAAAACATTGCCAGCGATCCTGAAACACTAGACGTCGCGGCAGATGCTGCCAATGTGGAAGTACAATCCACTGATTGGATTGATGTTGATACACAAGACAATCCATTGTTTGCTAACCCTCAAGTGATGGCTGCAGCGTTTAGTGACGATGTGGTTGATAACGGCAATAACTCAGACTTAATTGAAATTGGCCCTGGCCATGTTTTGTCGCTTCGTGTTTTGGAACATGAAGGTCCTCGACCAAAAGCGCTTGAAGATGTGTCTGAAGAGATAACGCTACAGTTAAAGCGTGATGGTGCTGCGACAGTCTTGGATGAGTCTGCCAAGCAAGCGGTATCGCTTATGCTTAAAGGTACGCCAGTATCCAAAGTGGCCAAAGACGACCCGAATGCGCAAGCCACGTCAAATGAAGTGTTAAGTCGACAATCCGCCGTTCTAGACCAATCGGCTGTTAGCGAAATTTTCGCACTGGCAAAACCTGCAGAAGGTAAAGTTCTGGTGAAATCAGTCACTATGCAAAATGGCGACAAGGTCGCTTACGCCTTAAAGGCGGTGAACACACCGGAGCCTGCCGAAGATGAAGAGGCTGATACTGCGCAAATCGTGAATGCGGGTTTAGGGCAAGCAGAACTGGCTGCCATAATCGCCAATCTGCGCGAAAAAGCGGATGTATCAATCGAAGAGTAACGCTTAGCTTCTCATGCGAAATTGGTCAGGCATCCATACCAGTGAGGATGCTCGGAACATAGCTAAACGACGTTTGCCTTGGATGGTATTCGACTACTTTGATGGCGCAGCCGGTGCCGGTCACGGCGATCTTCTCAATCAGCAAGCCATCCGCGATATGCGTCTGCAAACGCGTGTTCTAGTTGATGTTGAAAAGCGCAACATCGGCAAATCTATATTAGGTATAGATGCAAAAGTACCTTTCGGTATTTCGCCGATGGGTATGTGTAATTTGGCATGCCCTGGAGCTGATTTGATGCTGGCAAGGTATGCCGCCAAGTACAATATTCCACATGGTGCATCAACCGCTGCGTCCACATCACTAGAGCGCATTGGCAAAGAAGCAAACGGTCACGCATGGTTTCAACTTTACTTTGGTGGTAACCAGGAGGTCAGCGATAGTTTGCTCGACAGAGCCGAAGCGGCCGGTTACGAGACATTGATCTTCACCGTTGATGTGCCTGAAGTGGGGCGGCGACCGCGCGAGCTAAGACACGGTTTCAAAATGCCATTCAAAATTGGTCCTCGTCAGTTCATCGATTTTGCCTTGCACCCACACTGGTCGATCAGTTCATTGATAGCAGGTGCCCCAACGCTTGCCAATTTTGACAATAACGGCGCATTCGATCGCACAGCATCGCGAGCCGGTGTGAACTGGGATTTTCTGGATCGTATTCGACAGCGCTGGAAAGGTAAGCTGGTTGTTAAAGGTGTGCTACACGAAGGGGATGCTAAACAGCTGGTGGCACATGGCGTTGATGCTATTCAAGTGTCGAGTCACGGTGGTCGGCAATTGGAAAGTGTTGCGGAACCGATTCATGCGCTTGCGCGCATTCGCACAGCCCTTGGTGATGATTTCCCGCTTATCTATGACAGTGGGCTCCGCACCGGCGAAGATATTTGTAAAGCCTATGCGATGGGTGCAGACTTTGTCATGCTGGGCAGGCCATTATTATTTGCCATGGCCGCAGGTGGAGAAAAGGGCCTGCATCAGCTTTGTGATGTTCTATCGCAAGAAGTCAGCATTGCTTTAGCGCAAATGGGGCTTAATGATATAAGCCAGGTGGATAGCAGCGTCCTGCTGTAGCCACATTCTTTAATCGCTCGCATCGCCGTTGCGAGTAACCCCCTTCAAATCTGCTTCGCGCCGTTTTTGCGAACAAATGTATAAAACTCTCATCAGAATTGTGCATTTCGTCTATACAACTATGGGTGCGACGTTGGTCGCGGAAATAGGAGAGTATAAAAATGGGTATGGTTTCAGAGTTCAAAGAATTTGCGATGAAAGGCAGTCTGATGGATATGGCTGTGGGTATCATTATTGGTGCCGCGATTGGAAAAGTGGTGGGAGCCTTGGTAGAGAGCGTTCTTATGCCGATCATTGGTATGGTTATGGGCGGGGTAGATTTCTCATCATTGGCCATTAGCGTGGGTGATGCGAATATTGGATATGGTGCGTTTATTCAAGCATTGATCGATTTCACCATTGTTGCGTTCGTTATTTTTATGATACTTCGCATGATGAATAAGATGAAAAAAGAACAAGTCGAAGAAGAGGAAGCACCTGCCGAAGATGTTGCCTTACTTACCGAAATTCGTGATTTGCTAAAACAGCGCTAACTGGCATACTTAAGTGGCCCTAAAAAATGGGCCACTTTCAAGTCACGAAGTGAGGTTGTTTCACATGTACACAGACACACGAGGTCATTTGTTAACAGCGACAAGCAGCGACGCTGCGGCGGCTTGTTCGTTGGCCATGGACCATTACATGGAGCGTAAAAGTGACGTGTCGTCGCAACTGCAAAGCGCTCTTGAACATGACCCCGAGTGCGCTGTTGCGCATGCCATTCAAGGCCTTATGCTTCATGGTGCGAGGCACTTAGCCTTTAAACCCATGGTCGCCGAATCTTTACAACAGGCGCAGCAATTTGAGTCAGGTATTTCTGAACGTGAGCAACTCTATGTACGTGCGCTTGAGTTTGCCCATGCAGGGCAACTAACAAAAACGGTTAGTTGTTACGAATCCATTCTAGATAAAAATCCAACCGATGGTTTTGCCTTAAGCCTTTGTCAAGCGGAGTTGTTTTGGCTTGGAGATATGAATCGCTCATTGGCAGCATCTTCATTGGTTGCTGAGCATTGGAATGAATCGGTCGCTGGCTATGGAGAGTATCTGGCCATGCGCGCATTTGATCTGGAAGAGGCGGGTCAGTATCAACAAGCGGAGCAGTGTGGTCGTATTGCTGTCGACATGAATCCTGCCAACATTTGGGCAACACATGCCGTTGCGCACGTTATGTATATGCAAGGCCGGCACAGTGAAGGTGTTGATTGGATAAGCAGCCTGCAAACCCATTGGCAAGATGTGGGGCAAATGCAATTTCATGTGTGGTGGCATAAGTGCCTGTTTCACCTCGAGCGCGGTGAGTATGAAGCAGTACTGCAAGGCTACGATGAGTGGGTTCGTAATCGCGATCATGCCTTGGTTCAAGCACTGCCAGATTTGTACATCGACCTGCAAAACGGGGCATCCATGTTATGGCGGCTGGAGTTTGCAGGTATTGATGTAGGCAGTCGATGGCATGAAATGGCCGAGCTGGTCGTTCACAGGCTTGATGACGTGGCCAACCCCTTCACTAGCGCGCACTTTGCAGTCATACTTTCAGCCGTTGGTGACTTCGATTCATGTTCTAAATTGATTGGAGCCATGCAAAACATCATCAGCGACCAATCAATAACCTTATCAGAGCATTATGCCAAGGCGGGATTACCGGCCGCCCAGGCAGCCGTTGCGCACAGAAAAAAAGACTATCAATCCGTCGTGGCTTTGTTGCATCCCGTGCGGCACGATCTATGGATGATGGGTGGTAGCCACGCACAACAAGATTTGTTTTTTCAAATGTTGGTTGATGCCACGGCGCACACTGGGGATAAAGCGGCTGTTTCGCAATTGCTAAATGAGATTGAGCAAATTGGGTTTGTTGAGCCGAGTCAGCTGAGTGCGTATAACGCCATCCTGGAACGTAGCAAAAATTCTGGAGCGTAACGAGAAGTTGGTATCCTGACTCAAAGCCTGCGTCCATGCAGGCTGTAAAACGTTTTAGCCCTCTATATCTGGCATGGCTACTACGTTGTAGCCTCCGTCCACATAAATGATTTGTCCGGTTATGCCAGAAGACATTGGCGAGGCTAAGAAGGCGGCAGTGTCACCGACTTGTTCGATGGTGGTGTTCTCACGCAAAGGCGCAACGTTGGCTACGTGGCCGAGCAATTTCTTGAAATTACCAATGCCTGCCGCTGCGAGTGTTTTAATTGGGCCGGCTGAAATTGCATTAACGCGAATGCCATTTTGCCCCAGTGCATTGGCCATGAAACGGGTGTTTGCCTCTAGCGATGCTTTGGCCAAGCCCATCACGTTGTAGTTAGGCATTGCGCGTACAGCGCCAAGGTATGACAGGGTGATCAACGATGAACCCGTGTTCAGTAATGGGCGTGCTTCTTTGGCTAAGGCTGCAAAACTGTATGAGCTTACATCGTGTGCAATGCGAAATGCCTCGCGATCAATCGAATCTAGGTAATCACCGTCGAGTGCTTCACGGGGCGCGAATGCCACGGCGTGAACGAACCCATCAAATGTACCCCATTCATTTTTGAGTGATGCAAACAGTTCTTCGATTTGTTTGTCTTCACCGACATCGCAGGGCAGGGTCAGTGTTGAATCGCACTCGGCAGCCATGCCGATCACGCGATCTTTAAGCCGATCATTTTGATAAGTGAACGCAAGCGTCGCGCCCTCTCTGTGCATAGACTGCGCAATACCCCAAGCAATGGAGCGTTTGCTCGCCACACCAATGATCAATATGCGTTTGCCATCTAACATACCCATGACTAGCTCTCCTGTGTGCCGAGTATTAACCCAAGCAGATTTTCGTAAATGATCGACAGCGAATCAATGTCATCACAACTGATTCGTTCGTCGGTTTGATGAATGGTAGCGTTCAGCGGGCCAAATTCAATAACCTGCTCGCATGTCTTGGCGATGAATCGTCCATCAGATGTGCCGCCACCTGTATCTAACTTTGCGCTTACATCCACAACACTTTTCACCGCCTCTCGCATAGCATCGGTAAGGG
This sequence comes from uncultured Granulosicoccaceae bacterium, assembly GCA_938035945.1. Lineage (GTDB taxonomy): Bacteria > Pseudomonadota > Gammaproteobacteria > Granulosicoccales > Granulosicoccaceae > Granulosicoccus. Next base: position 39,348 of record CALHOU010000078.1, on the reverse strand, counting down.
AGCCCGTTGGAGTTAAGAATGGTGCAGCGCTATCGTGCCACTCAATGTTTGCATCAAGTTTGTGTTCTTCAATAAGCGCTGCAACCTGCGATTGAATGTGTTCAGTCGTGATCGCTGGGCTATATCGCAAATTAAATTCAACGCTTAAGGTTCCGGGTATCACATTACCCGCACCTGTGCCCGCGTTGATGTTTGATATCTGAAGCGTGGTTGCGGGAAAATGCTCATCGCCTTCATCCCATTTAATGGCGACCAGATCATTAAGCATTTTAAAGGACTTGTGCGCTGGATTGTCTGCTAAGTGCGGGTAGGCGACGTGGCCTTGTTTGCCTTGCACTATCAATTTTGCGCTTAGTGAGCCGCGTCTACCATTTTTAATAGTGTCGCCAAGCGTGGTGGTGCTGGTAGGCTCGCCGACAACGCAATAGTGTATGGCTTCGCTACGCGCATCTAGAGCTTCAACCACTTTTTTTGTGCCGTTAACCGCCGGGCCTTCTTCGTCACTGGTGAGTAGTACAGCCAAGGAGCCGTTAAAGCTTTGCCCCGATTGTATGAAGCGTTCGATAGCAGTAACGAATGCCGCAACACCGCCTTTCATATCAGCGGCACCGCGACCATGTAGATGTCCATCTTTCACTACTGCACTAAACGGTGGGTTGGTCCAGTCTGATTCATCACCGGTCGGCACCACATCTGTGTGACCGGCAAAAACAAAGACAGGCTCTTCAGTACCAAGCCGTGCCCATAAATTATCGACATCGCCGTGCCGCATTGGCTCAATGTTAAAGCCATGCGCTTCTAAGCGTTTAGCGATAAGCTGCTGACAGCCATGATCTACAGGCGTCACTGATGGGCGCTGAACCAAATCTATAAGCAGTTCAATCGTGTCGCTATGTGATGTTGTTGTATTCACGTTCTAATATCGCTCTACAATCGCTCGATCAGCATGGTAGCCAGTGCCTGGCGTTCGGCTTCATCGGTGATGGGTTGATTGTTCTGATCGCTAACAAAAAACACATCCTCAATACGCTCACCCAGAGTACCGATGCGTGCCGCTTGCACGACCACACCTGCGCGAAGAAATATTCTACCAATGCTCGATAGGATGCCGGGCCGGTCGGCAGCAACAATGTGCACCTCTGTGTAGTCGGTGCTGTCGTCGAATTCTACCGTTGTTGGGATTTTAAAGTGTCGCAATTGCCGCGATGGTCTGATCGCACCCAATGCGGGAATGTCATGAGGCGTGCTGAGTTCGGTTTGCAAGGCGGTTATGATTTGTTCTTTGCGCGTCGTTTCGGTAATGAGTTCGCCATTAGAACCTAATACGTAAAATGTGTTTAGCGCGTGTTTTTCAGCGGTTGTGTTAATGGTTGCGGATTGCACATCGAGTTGCAAGGAATCTAACACGGTTGTGATAAGGGCGAATAGAGATTGTTTGTCTGGTGTGTAAATTAAAATTTCAGTACAGCCGCGGGTTTCCGATTGGCGTATTGAAACTAATGGCCCGGGCGTATTGTTATTCGCGAGAATAGTTTCTGTGTGCCGCACTATTTCTGTGGCTGGATATTGTTTGAAGTAGTCTTCGCCCAAGCGCTTCCACAAATCCGCAACGCGCTCTTTGTCTAAACCAGACTCGTTAAGCAAGTTCGACGCATGCGTTTGCCGTTGCCAAATCATGTCAACGCTATCAACCGGGTTATCCAAGCCGCGTTGAAGCAGAAGAGCTGTTGACTGATATAGCTGTTGCAGCAAACTTTCCTTAAACGAATTCCATAGCTCAGGGTTTGTCGCTCTTATATCGGCCACCGTAAGCAAGTACAAATGATTGAGCTTATTCAAAGTGCCAACCTTCGTGGCAAAATCAATTTGTATAGCAGGATCTGAAATATCTTTTCGTTGCGCGGTTGTTGACATCAGCAAATGATGTCTTACCAGCCAGCGCACGAGTTCTGTGTCTTCCGGATGTAAGGCGTGTTGCTTGCAAAACGTTTCAGCATCGACCGCGCCGAGTATGCTGTGATCACCACCGCGACCCTTGGCTATGTCGTGAAATAGACCTGCCATGTACAGCAGTTGTGGCTTAGGTAATTGCTGTGCAACAAAGCCGCAAAAGGGCAGTTCATGTGCATATTCAGGCAAGGCAAAACGCCTTAAGTTTCTGATCACAGAAATCGTGTGTTCATCGACAGTGAAGATATGAAAGAGATCGTATTGCATACGCCCGACAATGGCATCGAATGCAGGAATATAGGCCGCTAATACGCCATAGCGATTCATCATTCGGATCTTGCGTGTTAGTTTGTTAGGGTCGCTAAAAATTTTTAGAAACAAATCCCTGACGGCTGGGTCATTGCGAAAGTCATCGTCAATCAAATGCAGATGTGATCGAATTAGTCGAACGGTGTTGCTACGAATGTTTTCAGCTTCGGTGGTGTTGCCGAACAGCACAAACACTTCCAAAAGAGCAGAGGAGTTATTTGCAAATACGTCTTCTTGGGTGACTTCAAGAAAACCATTACGTACTTGAAATCGCTTGTTTATCGGTATCGCATCTGTTGAGGCCGTCACACCTGAGATAACGCCGCCGATGCCTTGCAGAATTATTTCGTTAAGTCGTTGCAGTTCCATCACGCTGCGGTAAAACTGTTGCATAACTTGTTCAATGCACTCATTGCCTTCTTCGCTGATAAAACCAAAGGCGTGCGCGATTTCGCGTTGATGATCAAACAGCACACGGTCTTCGCGTTTGCCGCTGTAGTGGTGCATCAAATATCGAAACTTCCACAGTAATTCAAGGCTGGATGAGAGGCCTTTGAACTCTTGTTCTGTCAGTATTTCATGGGTGACTAAATCGTTTAAGTCGCGCGTGCCAAATTGCCGTTGACACACCCAGGAAATAGTTTGTATGTCACGCAAGCCACCCAAACTCTCTTTTACGTTTGGCTCCAATCGATAAGCGTTAGTCTGAAACTTTGTGTGCCGATTTTCTTGCTCGAGCATTTTAGCGTCGAAAAATTCAGACGATGACCACATATTGCTAGGCGAGGTGATCTCGTGCATTGCTTTGAACAATTCACCGCTGCCACACAGTAATCGCGATTCCATTAAGTTGGTGATCACCGTTACATCCTTAAGCGCTGCCTGTTTACAGTCGTCTAAGGTTCGAACACTATGACCAATGTCTAAGCCTAAATCCCACAACTGCGTAACCCACGCGCTTAAATCCATCGCTTGTTGATCGGACGCCGGTTTGTCCAGCAGTATGCAGATGTCGATGTCAGAGTGGGGATGCAGCTCGGCGCGACCATAGCCGCCTACCGCGATAAGTTCCATGTTGGAAAATGTTTGCCCTTGCGCTTGCCACAAGTGCGTAAAAACCAGATCGGTGACATCCGTTTGCCATTGAATGAGTTGCGCAGCTGCGGCGCCACGAGTGAAGGCATCATGAATGATCTCGCGCCCACGTTTGATGGCGTTTTTGCACACAAGGGTATTGTTTGGTTCGGCGTGAATCATGGATTCAATTTCCGAAAGGTCAATACCGATGGTGTTCAGCTGCGCATGCTTCACGTTATGCGAACCCTTGGATAGGTAACACTTTTTTCGATTATTTGTTCGACTGTGCGCATAGTTGGCTTAGAGAGTTTGGTTTTCGCCTAAGGTCAGAAGCTCATAGCCATCTTCGGTCACTAATACTGTGTGTTCCCATTGGGCCGAAAGGCTGCGATCTTTGGTCACGACCGTCCACTCATCGGCAAGCAATCTTGTGTGACGCTTACCCTGATTAATCATGGGTTCGATGGTGAATGTCATGCCGGCACGCAGCTCCAGGCCTTTGCCCGGTTTGCCGTAGTGCAATACCTGCGGGTCTTCATGGAAGCTGGTGCCAATCCCGTGGCCACAGTATTCTCGAACGACCGAATATCGCTCGCCTTCGGCATAGCTCTGGATGGCATGGCCAATGTCGCCAAGCGTTGCACCGGGACGCACCGCTTTGATGCCACGCACCATCGATTCGTAGGCTGCTTCGCACAATCTTTGCGCGTGGGGTTGCGGCTTGCCAACGTAATACATGCGGCTGGTGTCGCCAAAATAGCCATCTTTGATCACGGTGACGTCGATATTGACGATATCGGTTTTCTTCAGCACACGGTCCCCGGGGATGCCATGGCAGATCTGTTGGTTGATAGATGTACAAATGGATTTGGGAAATCCTTTGTAATTGAGCGTGGCGGGGGTGCCGCCCTGGACATTCACGATGTGGTCATGGCAGATCGTGTTGAGTTCTTCGGTGGTCACGCCGGGCACCACGTGCTCTGTGATCAAATCCAGCACTTCGCTGGCAAGACGCCCGGCGATACGCATTTTTTCGATATCTTCAGGGCTTTTGAGCTTGATGGGCATAAAAGTGTATAAAAGCTAGTGTCTTAAACGCTCTAGTGTACCGTGCTGGCCCTGTTTGTGTTATAAAGGTTGGCTGACTGGGGCAGTTTTTTAGCTCCAGAATTTCACACACAAATCATCCAGGCCCAGCCGGGTGCCGAGGCGGTCAGTCCAACTGATCAACCGAGGTCTGCTGAGGTCGATTTGTGGAGGCCAAACCCAACACAGGAATATTATTATGGCTACTGTCACTATGCGCCAGATGCTAGAAGCTGGCGTGCATTTCGGGCACCAAACCCGTTACTGGTCACCAAAGATGGCTCAATACATCTATGGTGAGCGCAACAACATCCACATTTTCAACCTTGAAAGCAGCCTGCCGGCATTAAATGACGCGGCTAACTTTCTTGGCAAAATTGCCAGCAAAAACGGTCGCGTTTTATTCGTTGGCACCAAGCGCGCGGCTCGCGATGCGATCAAAACCGCTGCCGACGAATGCAACATGCCGTACGTGAACCGTCGTTGGTCCGGTGGCATGATGACTAACTTCAAGACCGTGAAGGTGTCGGTAAAGCGCTTGCTTGAACTTGAAGCGATGAAAGCCGATGGCGGTTTTGATCGTCTTAGCAAGAAAGAAGCGCTTGGTTTGGACAGAGAATTGGAAAAGCTGGAAAAAACCATGGGCGGTATTAAGCACATGGAGCGTCTGCCCGATGCGTTATTCATAGTTGATGTTGGTCATGAGCGCATTGCGGTTGCCGAGGCGAACAAACTTGGTATTCCAGTTGTCGCTATCGTTGATAGTAACAACACACCTGACGGTGTTGACTATGTAGTACCAGGCAACGACGATGCGATACGCGCCATTCAACTATATTCAAACGCGATAAGCGGTGCGGTTACAGATGGCAAGCGTGCGTCTGGAAACATGGAAGAAGTTGTAGAAGCCGCGGAACCTGCACCGGCGGAAGCTGCACCAGCTGAAGCTGCACTGGCAGCTGACGATGCGGTTGCAAAGGCGGAAGCTGAAGCTGCCGTAAGCGATGCAGCAGCTACTGAAGCACCACCTACCGCTGATGCACCTACTGGCGATGCCAGTTAAACAGAATTAATTTCGGAGATAACGAAGATGTCTATTACCGCTTCGATGGTAAAAGAGCTACGCGAGCGCACAGGCGCTGGCATGATGGAGTGCAAGAAAGCACTCACAGAAGCTGGCGGTGATATGGAAGCTGCAATCGAGCAGATGCGTATCACAGGCCTTGCTAAGGCTGACAAAAAATCAGGTAACACGGCTGCTGAAGGTGTTGTTGAAATCAAAATTTCTGACGACGGCAAGCGTTTCGCATTGGTAGAGATCAACAGTCAAACCGACTTCGCTGCTAAGTCAGAAGACTTCATCGGCTTTGTTCAAGCGGTGACGCAAGCTGTACTTGACGATCAACCGGCGACAGTTGCTGATATCAAAGTTGGTGGTCGCGACGTTGAAGAAGTTCGTAAAGAGCTGGTTGCGAAAATCGGTGAGAACATTCAAGTGCGTCGCTTCGTTGCTGGAACGAGTGCAGGTGGGCAACTTGCTCAATACTCACACAGCGGTCGAATTGGTGTTGTTACTGAATTGGCGGGTGGCGATGAAGCTACTGCTAAAGATATTGCCATGCACGTCGCTGCTAACAATCCTCACTGTGTGGATGAGAGTGGTGTTCCAGCAGAAATGCTCGAGAAAGAAAAATCAATCTTGATGGCAGAAGCTGCAGAGAGCGGCAAGCCTGCTGAGATCATTGAAAAAATGGTACAAGGTCGAATTCGCAAATATTTAGCTGACATCACCTTAGTTGGTCAGCCGTTTGTTAAAGACCCAGACCAGACAGTCGAGAAAGTATTGAAATCAGCAGGAGCGACAGTCACTGCATTTCACCGACTCGAAGTTGGCGAAGGTATCGAGAAGAAAGTTGAGAACTTTGCCGAAGAAGTTATGGCGCAGGTTCGAGGCGACTAAGTCTTTGTACTTTGTTCTAGACAATGAGAGCCGGGCAATGCCCGGCTTTTTTATATCAGCAATTCAGGTAAAAAATTATGATGGAAACGGTCCGTCCTGCGTTTAAAAGAATTTTGCTCAAGCTCAGCGGCGAAGCTTTGATGGGTGATATGGACTACGGCATTGACCCCGCTTACATTCGACAAATGGCACTGGACGTAAAAGCCGTAAGCGACATTGGTGTAGAGGTTGCGATGGTAATCGGTGGTGGCAACATTTTTCGTGGTGCGGGTCTGGCCGAAGCCGGTATGGATCGCGTCACTGGCGATCACATGGGTATGTTGGCAACGGTTATAAATTGTTTGTCTATGCAGGATGCAATTGAGAACACAGGCGCTTATTGTCGCGTGATGTCAGCACTGCCTATTAACAACGTATGTGAAGACTATATTCGTCGACGTGCAGTACGGCACTTGGAGAAGGGGCGTATCGTGTTGTTTGCAGCTGGTACCGGTAACCCGTTTTTCACCACCGATTCGGCAGCCAGCTTGCGCGCCATTGAAGTCGGTGCTGATGTGATGATCAAAGGCACCAAGGTTGATGGCATATACGATAAAGACCCAATGAAGCATGACGATGCCAAGCGATATGAGCACATAAGCTTTGATGAGGCGATCGCGCAAAAGTTAGGGGTGATGGACACTACGGCCGTTGTGCTTTGCCGCGATAACCAATTACCGGTTAAAGTGTTTAATATGAATCAGCACGGTGATCTTATGCGCTTGGTTATGGGCGAAAATGTAGGAACAACCGTTAGTTAAATCCTGGTTGGAACAGGCTGAAATTTATTGAGTTGAGAGCGAAACTATGATCGACGATATTTTAAAAGATGCCAAGCAACGCATGGCCAAAAGCGTTGAATCTTTGGAAGGCGAGCTGTCTCGCATGCGCACGGGTCGAGCTCATCCGAGTTTGCTTGAGCACGTAAAAGTAGACTACTACGGCGCTGAAACACCGCTAAGCCAGGTGGCAAACATCAACACAGACGATGCACGTACGCTCACTGTGACGCCATGGGAGCCACCCATGGTGGCGGCAATTGAAAAAGCAATTATCAATTCTGATCTAGGATTGAATCCGAACACAGCCGGTACGGTAATACGTGTTCCCGTGCCGCCCATGACTGAAGAGCGTCGTCGCGATATGGTAAAGGTGGTTCGTGGTGAAGCTGAAGGTGGGCGAGTGGCTGTGCGCAATGTGCGACGCGATGCGAATGGCGATTTAAAAGACTTGGAAAAAGAAAAAGAAATTTCCAAAGACGAACAGCGTAAAGGTGAGGAGGCGGTGCAAAAACTCACAGATGCAGCGATCGCTCAAATTGATGAGTTGCTGCAAAAGAAAGAAAGTGAATTGATGGAAGTGTAGGGCGGTTTAATCCCTAACTTTGTATCCAATTACATGGTCAATTCTAAAAATCCTCAGCCAAAGCACGTTGCCGTTATTATGGATGGTAACGGGCGATGGGCTAAAAACCGCGGACTACCACGCGCTGCCGGGCATCAGTCAGGCTTTCGCACCACTCGAGATTTAGTGGAAGCCTGTGCCAGGCGTAAAGTGGAAGCACTAACCTTATTTGCTTTTTCCAGTGAAAATTGGGCGCGGCCCGAACAGGAAGTGGGTTTGTTGATGGACCTGTTTCTGCGTGGACTTAAAAGTGAAGTGAGCAAGCTACACGAGAACAACGTGTGCATAAGCTTCATCGGTGAGCGCTCAGCGTTCTCAACTAAATTACGCGATGAAATGCACAGTGCCGAGAGCACAACCAAAAACAACACCGGATTGCAGCTAACGGTTGCGGTTAATTATGGTGGTCGTTGGGATATTGTTGATGCAGCAAAAAGGTTGGCTGAACAGGTAAAGGCTGGTGAACTCGAACCAGATCAAATAACCGCGGACAAGTTTTCGTCAACCGTCACTTTGTCGCATGTATCCGACCCCGATTTATTTATCCGAACCGGCGGTGAAAAGCGCATCAGTAACTACCTATTGTGGCATTTGGCCTATACCGAACTTTACTTCACCGATGTGTTGTACCCCGACTTTGATGATGCCGAACTTGACAATGCGTTCGAATTTTATGCGGGGCGTCAACGCAGATTTGGCAAAACAGGCGATCAGGTAACGGATAATCATGCTTAAAGAAAGAGTCATCACCGCTGTAGTCATGCTCGCGGTATTCTCCCTACTGCTTGCATTCTCATCCACTACGGTATTTGCCTATGCCGTGGCACTGATCGTGGCAGCGGCTGCATGGGAGTGGAGCCGTTTAAGCGGTGTGGAAAACGAAAACGCGCAAACCGTATTCGCTATGCTTGTTGGTGCCATTGCATTGATTGTTATGCATACGCCATTGGTTGACGAAGGCATTAAGTGGGTCATGCTGGCCGGCGTTTTATTTTGGCTCAGCGTGCCGGTGCAGTTTTACATTGCTCCGGTGTTACCGCCGATGAGTTCAGCCAACGTAAGCAAAACCAATGTGGGTTGGTTAGCGTTAGGCGTGTTAGTACTGCCGATAGCAGCCCTGTCTATTCAATACCTTCGCACCTATGCACCTAGCTCGTCGAGCTGGTTATTGTTATATGCGCTTGGCGTTGTCTGGGTTATGGATATTGGGGCCTATTTTACCGGTCGTCAGTTTGGCCGTAAAAAGCTTGCACCCTTAATCAGCCCTGGAAAATCATGGGAAGGGGTGTACGGTGGATTAGCCGCAAGTGCCGTTTTGTTCTTAATCGTTTTACTTAGTTTTAACTGGCCGCAAGGCACGGCGCTTAAGCTTCTTGTAGCCACTTTGTTTGCAGCGGCGTTCTCGGTAATCGGTGACCTGTTTGAAAGCCGACTTAAACGTGCTGCAGGGATGAAAGATAGCTCGCAGCTATTGCCCGGTCACGGCGGTGTATTAGATCGTATTGATGGCGTTATTGCGGCATTGCCCTTGTTTGCCTTTTTCTGGGCGTGGATGTGACCAACCTCCAATCGGTTGCTATTGCCGGTTCGACCGGTTCGGTCGGACAAAGCACACTCGATGTAATCTCGCGCAATCCTGAGCGCTATCGGGTGCACATGCTCAGCGCTAACACTAATGTCAGCGAAATGCTGCGCCAGTGTCAGACCCATAAGCCAAGCTTTGCGGTCATGCAAGACGCGAATGCCGCTGAGCAACTGCAGGCCGCGTGTGTCAAATATCAGCTGGACACGCAAGTGCTGCAAGGAAACGACGCCTTGTGTGAGTGCGTGGCATCGGAGCCGGTCGATATTGTGATTGCAGCTATCGTGGGAGCGGCCGGGCTGATGTCCACACTGGCTGCAGCAAGCAATGGCAAACGGGTTGTATTGGCTAATAAAGAGGCACTTGTCATGAGTGGATCGCTCTTGATGCGCAGCGCATCAGAGTCTGGCGCCCTCATAATGCCCACCGACAGTGAGCACAATGCCATCTTCCAATGCATGGCTGACCATTCTTTGAGCAAAAAAGAGGCGGGAATCGAAAAAATTTTGTTGACCGGTTCAGGCGGTCCATTACGAAATTGTTCAATGAAAGAGCTCCGTGTTGTAACGCCGCAACAAGCCTTGAAGCATCCTAATTGGAGTATGGGGCCGAAAATTTCGATCGATTCAGCAACCCTCATGAATAAAGGATTGGAAGTGATCGAGGCGTGTACTTTGTTCAGTCTTGAGTTGGACGATATCGAAGTGTTGATCCATCCCGAAAGCGTCATTCATTCGATGGTTCAGTATCGCGACGGATCGGTTCTAGCCCAGCTGGGACGGCCTGATATGCGTACGCCTATAGCTCACGCGATGGCCTGGCCAGAGCGGATTGATTCGGGTGTTGAGGCGCTTGATTTTTCGCAGATTGCCGGTTTGCATTTCGAAGCACCTGACTTGAATCGCTTCCCGTGCTTGCGCCTTGCCTATGAGGCAATGAGAACCGGTGGTACGGCGCCGACCGTACTCAATGCTGCAAATGAAATTGCGGTAGATGCCTTCCTTGCCGGATCTGTCTCTTTTTTACAACTGGCTCAACTGGTTGAAGATACATTGTCATACGCAAAAATCTCCCCAGCAGGCGATTTGACCACTATTATTGAAGCAGACAGAGAAGCTCGCGATCTGGCCAAAAGTAACCTCGATAAACTGCGTGTTTAAAGCTCTAACAACGAATCTAAAAATTTCATGTTCAGCAACGTAGCATTCAGCGCTGTCGCCTTTGTCATCGCGCTGGGCATTCTTATCGCCATACACGAATTCGGGCACTACTGGGTTGCCCGTAAAGTGGGTGTCAAAGTACTCAAGTTTTCCATCGGCATGGGTAAATCGCTGTGGACGCGTGTGGGCAAAGTTGATGGCACGGAGTACACGATAGCGGCAATCCCTTTTGGCGGTTACGTTCGCATGCTTGATGAGCGTGTTGATGATGTGGTTCCAGGCGAACGACACCGAGCCTTCAATCAAAAGCCACTGTGGGCGCGTGCTGCCGTCGTTATTGCGGGTCCCCTAGCTAACTTCCTACTTGCCATAGCTGCCTTCTGGTTAGTGTTGGTGATTGGCGTTTCGGGCATCGCACCCCTGCTTGGCAAGATCACACCGAATACACCAGCGGAGGCAGGTGGTTTTCAACCCGAAGACAAATTTCTTTCGATAAATGGTACGCCGACACCTTCTTGGTCGGATGCACGCTTAGTGCTGCTCGATTCAAGTTTGAATACAGACAAGCCGGCGCTGATCGAAGTTGAAACTGTGTCTGGCAGTATCACAACGCGTGAGTTGGAATTAAGCGGTATCGATGTTTTAAAGGAAAGTGGCGACCCTGTTGCGAAGATGGGGTTTAGTGCGTGGTACCCGGAAATCGAAGCCATCATTGGAACTGTTATCGACGGTGACCCAGCCTCCGCTGCTGGCATGCTTACCGGTGATAGGATTGTTTCGGTACAAGGGCAAAGTATTGAAAACTGGACCGACTTTGTGCTGGCGGTTAGACCCAGTGCCGGCCAACAATTGGCGATGGTGGTAGAGCGCGATGGCCAGAACGTTGATCTGACGATGACGCCAGCGCCGGTTACGGTTAGTGGCGAAAACATCGGGCGGGTAGGTGTCAGTCCGCAGCAATCTGGCGCGGATTATGACCGGGCACGCATCACCGTTCAGTACCCAATTGGTACAGCCTTTGGCAAAGCCGTAAAACAAACCTGGGATATGACAACGCTTACGGTTCGCATGCTGGGAAAATTGGTTACCGGTCAAGCCTCGCTTGACAACATCAGCGGACCGATCAGCATCGCGCAATATGCTGGGCAATCTGCATCAGTGGGCATAGACCACTATATTAAATTTATTGCCATGATCAGTATCAGCTTGGCAGTATTAAATTTGTTGCCTATACCCATGCTTGATGGAGGTCATCTGGTTTACTTCGCAGTGGAAGCGCTCACCGGTAAACCCGTTTCCGAACGCATACAAATTATTGGACAGCAAATTGGATTGGTGTTACTCGGTGGATTGATGTTTCTTGCTTTCTACAATGATATCTTTCGGATAATGCAATGAGCGTTATAACGCCTAAGTATTGGAAATGGCTTGGCCGCGCGTGCTTATTTTTCGCGCTTGTGTTCACGAACCCTGCACAGGCTCAACAATCGCAAAGTTTTGTTGTTGCCGATATTGTTATTGAAGGCAACGAGCGCATAGATCTGGGCACCATCCTCAACTACTTGCCGGTTCGCACCAGAGATAATTTTGACCCTGGCCGAGACGGTGCCAGGGCACTGCGTGCCTTGTACGATACCGGGCTATTTAGCGATGTCATCATTAAACGCCGTGATGCAAACATATTGCTTATTGAGGTAGTAGAACGGCCATCGATTGGAAGCATAAGCATTGATGGTAATCAGAAAATCCCCACCGAGGAATTGCAATCGTCGCTGCGTCAGGCTGATATCGCGCTGGGGCGAGTGTACAACCGTTCGCTACTCGAAACGGTAGAACGTGAACTTCGTCGAGTCTATTTCAGCGCCGGTAACTATGGCAGTGAAATAGATATTGAAGTCAAGGAACTTGAGCGCAATCGCGTTGCACTCGATATCGACATAACCGAAGGTGCCATCGCAAAAATTCAGCACATCAACATCGTTGGTAATGAAAGCTACTCTGAAGATCGGCTGGTTGATCTGTTGCAATCCGCTGAGTACACACCGAACCCGTTTAGTTCGCGCGATGAATACTCACAGGTAAAGTTAGCCGCTGATATCGAAACCTTACGCTCATTTTACCTTGACCGAGGCTTTACGCGTTTCGAAGTCGTCTCCACGCAGGTATCTATCTCACCTGATAAGCGTGAAATATTTATTGTGATTAACATCAATGAAGGCGATCGGTATACGGTGCGCGATGTGTCTTTAAGTGGTCAGCTCGATGTGCCCGAACAAGAATTGCTGGATTTAATCGAAGTTGAAAAAGGTGGTGTGTTTGCGCGTAAAGATATTGTTCGCAGTAGTACGGCAATCAGTGATCGCCTGGGGCAGGATGGTTTTGCTTTTGCCGAAGTGGATGTGATTCCCGACATTAACGATGAATCAAAAGATGTTGGCTTAACCTTTGTCGTTAAACCAGGCAAGCGTGTGTATGTGCGCCGCATTATTTTCACTGGCCAATACAAAACACGCGATGAAGTGTTACGCCGAGAGATGCGCCAGTTTGAAGGCAGTCGTTTTTCTCCAGCGCTGGTTAGTCGCTCCAGAATTCGGTTGCAACGTTTAGCTTTTATGCAAAGCGTAAGCATTAGCACACCACGCGTGCCCGGAACCGATGACCAGGTTGATCTTGAAGTAAATGTGCAGGAGGGACCATCGGGTTCGTTTAGTGCAGGCTTTGGTGTAAGTACAGAAGGGGCAACGGTAAATCTCGCTTTTTCTCAAGAGAACTTGTTCGGCACTGGCCAGAGCATGCAGTTTGCGTTTGATAATTCTGATACAACGCGACAATTGTCTTTATCTATCCGTGATCCGTTTTTTACCGATGATGGCATTAGTCGAACAATGCGAGCCTACATTTCAGAAACGGATACCACCAACCAAGAAGCGCGTACGGCTTACCTGAGTAGTTCTCGTGGCGCAAGCGTAAGCTTCGGTGTACCGTTAAGTGAATTTTCAACCTTTCGTGTTGGTGCCGGTTATGAACGAACCGAGATTACGCCCACCACTTCCACGCCAGACGATATCAACGGATTTTTAAATGACAACGGTGACACCTTCGATCTGTGGAATTTTAATTTTGGCTTTTCTTACGATACGCGTAATCGAACCGTATTCGCGACCAGCGGATTTGTAAACCGGTTTAATTTTGATGTCAGTATCCCAGGCAGTGATATAACTTACGTGAAAGCCGGTTACGACTTTGAATTTTTCTACCCGATTTCTGAGCGTTACACATTCCGTACAAACGTTCGCATAGATGGTGGTGGGGGTTACGGCGACTTCGATAACATCCCGTTCTTCAAGCGCTATTTTGCCGGTGGTATCCGTACGCTACGCGGCTATAGAAATGGCTCGCTAGGGCCGCGTGACTCAGTTGGAAACGCCGCTGGTGGCGACTTCCGCACCCTCGGCACGGTCGAGATCATCTTCCCCCCACCATTCGTGGAAGAACCAGGCGCAACCCGATTCAGCTTGTTTACTGATTTTGGCAATGTGTACAAAGATTTCGACGATTTTGACTCAGATGAGTTCAGAGGGTCCTACGGTGTCGCATTTGTGTGGCTATCTCCCGTGGGACCATTGACATTTAGCCTGTCTAAACCCTATAACAATAGACCGTTGGACAGCACGAAAGGATTCGATTTCACCATAGGTTCGATTTTCTAGCCGTGGGAATTAATTGCCACACAAGGGTGCAAATTGTGAACAGTGCTATTGATAAGATTTTTCGATTGCCGCGTCTTTTTCTGAGCATGCTGCTGTGGCTTGCGCTAAGTGCCCTGCCTGCAATGGCGGATACTGGCAAAGACGCTGCCTTGTCGCGCATTGGATTTGTGGACATTCCGTATCTCATCGACAAAGCGCCGCAGGCACTAGAGGCAGAGCAACGACTCGAAGCTGAATTCGCGCCGCGGCAGGCCGAGTTACAAGAGCAGCGTGATCAGCTAGCTGAGCTGACCGCGAAGTTAAACGACAACACGCTCGAACTACCAGAAGCTGATCAAATTCGACTCGATCGTGAAACGCGTGGGTTAGAGCGTCGCATTAAACGTTCCGAGCAAGATTTTCGCGAAGAGCTCAACATTCAAAAAAATAACGAGTTTAAAAAAGTGCGTATCCTGGTGTTAGAAGCCATTGCTCGATTTGGTAAAACCCATGAGTACGATTTAATCGTGAGTGATGGTGTGTTGTTTGCTGCCAAACGCATCGATGTTACCGAGCGTATCCTTGAAAGTCTGGTCAAGGAAAATTTACGTTTGCAATCCGCAAACTGATTTCATCATCAATATCTTCCATAGTCACTGTGTGAGCTGCCAACAGTGAAACTTGCCGACCTTGCAAGTGCACTTGGGCTTGAACTGCATGGTGATGCGCAGTATGAGGTTCAAAGGCTTGCGCCCATAGCCACTGCTAGCTCCAGCGAACTTACATTTGTGGTTAACGCCCGTTATAAAGATCAACTTAAGTCAAGCCGGGCCGGCGCCATCATCGTACCTGCGTCCCTGGCTGAACATGCGCCAGGCAACTACCTTGTGTCCACCAATCCTTATGCCAGCTACGCCAAGGCTTCCTGGTTGCTGAACCCAGAAGAAAAACCGACCATGGGCGTGCATGGTTCAGCTGCGGTTGCGCCGAGCGCACAGATCAGTCCCTCAGCCGCTATCGGTCCATACTGTGTGATCGGTGAACGTGTGCAGATCGGTGATGGCGCTATCCTGGGTGCGCATTGCGTTCTGGGTGCAGATGTTAGAATTGGCGCGCGAACGCAGTTGTTTGCTCGGGTCAGTATTTATCATGATTGCGTCATTGGCGATGAAGGTCGTGTGCAGAGCGGTGCCGTCATTGGTGCGGAAGGGTTTGGGTTTGCGTTCGATCAAACCTGGCAGCCCATTCACCAAACTGGGCGGGTTGTGATCGGAAACAAAGTGCATGTTGGTGCGAATACCACCATTGATCGCGGCGCGATTGACGACACCGTGATTGCTGACGGCGTTATCTTGGACAATCAAATACAGATTGCCCACAATGTGCGAATTGGCGAGAATACCGCCATCGCAGGCTGCGTTGGCATTGCTGGTAGCACCAGTATTGGTGCTAATTGCCAGATCGGTGGTGCTTGCAATATTGTTGGACATTTAACGATTGTCGATGGTGTTGTGCTTAATGCAACGTCTTATGTGTCTCAGTCTATCGACAGGCCTGGTCGTTATAGTTCAGGCATGCCGTTGCAAACCAGCGGCGATTGGAAGCGAAGCTTCGTTATTTTGTCGAAGCTGAATGATTTACTCAAGCGTGTTAGACAACTTGAGCGAACCGATAAATAAATCTAAGAACGAAGTGGTCAATAAACAGCGATGGTGGAAACAAATTTGGAAGCTCAAGACGATATCAGAGAAGTCCTGAAATATCTGCCGCACCGCTATCCGTTCCTGCTGATCGATCGCGTTATAAATTACGACGGTGAAGAGTCGCTGGAAGCGATTAAAAACGTAACATTTAACGAACCGATTTTTACCGGGCACTTTCCGCAATCACCTATCTTTCCCGGTGTACTTATTCTTGAAGCGATGGCGCAAGCCTGCGCATTGCATGCGTTTAAAAGCTTGGGCGGTTACCCAAGCGAAGAAACGTTGTATTTGTTGGTAGGTATCGATAAGGCACGCTTTAAGCAACAAGTTATACCGGGTGATCAGCTTAAGATTGTTGTAAGCAGAACGCGCTCGAAGCGTGGGATATCAAAGTACGATGCTGTCGGTACTGTCGATGGTAATACAGTCTGTACCAGTGAAGTTATCATTGCCAAAAACGAGATAGAACTTTGATTCACGCCACAGCCATTGTTGATGGGACAGCCAAGTTGGCTGATGACTGCGAGGTTGGTCCTTACAGTATTATTGGAGCCGAAGTTGAGATTGGTGCCGGTAGTGTTATCGGTCCACACGTGGTTATTAAAGGGCCTACAAAAATTGGAAAAAACAACCGTATTTTTCAATTTGCATCCGTTGGCGAAGACCCGCAAGATTTAAAATACGCGGGTGAAACAACGCAATTGCATATTGGCGATAATAATATCGTGCGTGAATATGCAACCATAAATCGCGGCACCAAAGATGGGGGTGCGTTAACAAAGATTGGCAGCAACAATTTGCTCATGGCTTATATCCACATTGCTCATGATTGTCAGATTGGTGACAATACCGTTTTTGCAAATGGTGCATCTCTAGCTGGCCATGTCAGTGTGGGTGATCACGCCATTCTTGCAGGCTTTGCTTGCGTTCATCAGTTTTGTACGGTGGGTGAGCATGCATTTGTTGGTCTAAATTCCGTTGCCAACCGTGATGTACCACCGTTTATGATGGTGGTTGGGAACTACGCCGAAGCACGCGGTATCAACAAAAATGGATTGCGCCGACGTGATTTTAATGAAGAGACTATCGGCGCATTGCACCGAGCTTATTTGGCATTGGTGCGCCAGCGCGGTGATCGATCGCAAGCCATGGCGTCCTTACAACCACTGGCCGATGAGTTTAAAGAGGTGCGTCGGTTTATTGATTTTATTGCGTCTAGCGAGCGTGGGATTGTTCGCTAGTCAGTAGGTTCTCAATAAGCTGTGCGACGCGCGCCGATGCACCACCTGAACCCATTTTATGTTGGACCAGCGATAATTCCTTCAACATATTATGTCGATAGTCTGTATCGAATAAACATTTTTCCAGCTCGCTTGCCATCGCCTGTGGGTCGCACTGTTCTTGCACAAACTCCTTGCAAATTTGCTTGCCTGCAACAATGTTGACTAAGCCAATATTCTCGATTTGAATCAGGCGTTTCATGATCGCGTAGTTGATGGAATTAACCACATACATCACAGCCATCGGCGTGCCGATCATCGCGGTTTCAAGCGTTGCCGTACCTGAAGCACTCAGAACCGCATCGGCCGCGCGCATCACATGATAACTTTGTGCATCGATCACGTGAACTACAATTGCCGCTTCATCCAGATACGCATCGACAGCCGCACCATCGAGTGTTGGCGCTACCGGCAATACAAACTGAACATCATTGTGTTGCTGTTGTAGAAGGGCTGCGCATTCAAGCATGACGGGTAAATTTCTTTTTAGCTCTCCGTTGCGACTGCCGGGCAAAAGGGCGACCAGTTTATTATTGGTTGCAAGCTCCAAATGCTCGCGAGCCTGGGCTTGGTTGAATTCTGAGCGCGCATCATCAACTAATGGATGGCCGACATAAGTGACCGGGATGTTTTCCTGTTCGTAGACTTCAACTTCGAACGGAAACAAAACCGCCATATGCGATACCAGACCACCGATGCGATGAATGCGTTTTTTACGCCATGCCCAAATTTGCGGGCTGATATAGAACAGCACAGGTATGCCCAATGCTTTTGCCGTCTCGGCCAACTTTAAGTTGAAATCCGGGTAATCGACAATGACCAGCAAGTCAGGTTTTCGCTCACGCATGGCTTGCCGAAGCTTTGCCAGCCTGCGCATAAAACGAGGGTAGTTAATAAGCACATCGACGATGCCAATCACGGCGAGTTCACGGCAATCGAGTGTGAGTTCCATGCCTGCAGCATTTAGTTTGTCGGCACCCATGCCAAAGCTTGTAAAAGCGAAACCTCGTGCGTGCAATTCGTTGAGCGCATGGGCTGCGTGCATATCGCCTGAGGCCTCGCCAGCTGAAACCATAATTGTGGGCGCGGCAGAGCTCACCTAACCGAGCACCGCCTTGATGGTGTTACAAACACGGTCTATATGCTGATCGGGCATTTCGGGATAGATGGGCAGGGATAGGCACCGTTTAGCAACCGATTCTGCATGCGGGCAGGATGCACCTTGCGGCATGCGTTCAGTAAGTGCTGTTTGTTGATGCAATGGTATAGGGTAGTAAACGGCCGATGCAATCTGTTGATCGCTGAGTGCCTGTTTTAATTCGTCTCGTTTATCTGACAAGAAAGTAAATTGATGGAAAACGGGAATCGCACCGCCTTGGGACTCTGGTGCCTTGAGTAAAGGTAATTGAATATCCAGAGCGCTCAGTTTTTCACAATACGCTGTGGCAACTTGCAATCGTCTTTGATTGTAGTTATCGATATGAGGCAGTTTTTGCCGCAAAATGGCTGCTTGCATTTCATCAAGTCGGCTGTTGTAGCCTATAACCGTATGGTGGTATTGCTTAGTGCTGCCGTGCGCGCCGAGCACACGAAGTTTTTGCGCGAGCTCATCATTGTTTGTAGTGAGCATCCCGCCGTCGCCAAAGCAACCCAGATTCTTGCTGGGGAAAAAACTATGACAACCCACATCACCAATAGCCCCGGTTTTGTTGCCACCCACATCAGAACCAAAACTTTGCGCACAATCTTCAACAACAAATAGATTGTGTTTCTCGCTGACGGATTGGATGGCTGTCATGTCGCACGGCAATCCAAATATATGCACCGGAATAATTGCGCGTGTGTTTGGCGTTATGGCTTGTTCAGTTAAGGCTGCATCTAAATTGTAAGTGACGGGATCGATGTCAACGAAAACAGGTGTAGCCCCGACATAGGCAATGGCTTCAGCGGTTGCAATAAAGGTAAACGGGGTGGTAATTACTTCGTCACCAGGGCCGATATCGAGTGCACGTAAAGCCAGGTGGAGGGCATCGGTTCCGTTGGCGCAGCCGATGGCATGCTTTACACCCAAGTATTGTGCAACTTCTGATTCAAAGCTGCGCACGTTCGGTCCCATGATGAACTGCGTTTTCGACAGTACATCGGCAACGGCTGCGTCGATATCTTGTTTTAAGGTCAAATACTGCTCACGCAGATCCACCATGGGAATTGGGGTAGCTGTGGTCATTGTCGGGTTTGGCTAGGCAAACCCGTATTCTAGCTTGTTAACGCGCTCTTTTCAGAACCCAGCCAAATAGCAACACCAGAAAATAAAGTGCAGCACCGCCGCCGCCGTCACTTTCCTCGGCAGAGTTGGCTGCAGCCGCCACTGGGGTGCCTGAATTTACGTTGTCAGTTGAGCTACCGGTGCTATCAGTTGTCGGTGGCTCAGTAGTATCGTCTTGATTGGACATTGGTGGTGGTGGCGCTACTGGGTCGACTTGAACAATCACATCATTAAACGTGTTGTTGTTTAAATCAGTGTCCAAGGTGCGCGATTCAACACGTATCTTTAAATTCTCCGTTGACGATGAACCTGCATCGACCAAAACAATGAAGTTGTTACTGGACACACCGCGTAAGCTTGCCCGTGTGCATCGTAAATCTGGCCCGAATTGTTTGCAATCCCAGCCACTGCCGGTGCTTATGGATAACCAATCTGCATCGTCACCCCAGTTGGCGACAAGCTCCAATTCGGCTGCACCCAAGTCACCCAAGTTAGTTACTAGAAGATCGATTTGCGTATTAGCTTCGTTACCCCGTGTGCTGACATCCAATTTTAAGTCAGTTGCATACATGGTGTTAATACTGCTAATGTCTTTTGCACTTAACGCATCTCGCTGACCCACCAGCACACCGTCAGGCACACTGATGCTGCGCTCACCGTTATTGCTGAAAAAGTATTCACCGTAGTGCATGATCGAGCCATAGTCGTACTCACTGTAGGTTGCCGCACCCACATCAATCACTTCGAAGTTAACTTCCTTGTCGCCTGAAACGTTTTCGAGATGAACTTGCACAAAGTTATCGCGGTCTGGTCTTGTGTGTTCGTGAAACAAGCCAATGGCGTGGCCGATTTCATGAATGATGCTACCAACTGTGCAATTGTCAGCTAACCACACGTTTTGTGCGCCACCTTTTTTGCCCACATACGAAGCACATCCAGCGCTGAGTTCAAAGCTGATGTAATCGGCATAGTTTTCGGCATTTTCATCGGTACGTCTGACTAATTTAATACGCGTGTTGGTGTTCCAATGTGCTATCGCCTCTTGAGCTCTATCGCGCTGGACTTGACTGACACTGTCATTGAATTGATAGGGGATGATGCCATCTGGCCAGCGCTCGAATGCGCTCGATTGTCCCAGGCCGCGTGTTTGTGCTGTTAGCGCTAAACTGCCATCGGGTAAAACGCGGCCCAATACCATGTCACCTTGCGCGACCGCATAGCCATCAATGATGAGGTAAGAAATGCCATTGTATTCACCCGTTAATGCACCGCTGCCGCCATCAAATAAAACAGTGGGTTGGCCTGTAAGTGAAAATTGCTCGCCTTCTTGTGCCATGGTTTGCGAGGCCATGATGCAAGCGCACAGACCAAACAGCGCTTTTGCTAAGCGCTTACACTGAAATTTGGCATCTTTTCTAATACGATCGTACATACTGACCATGCTCACTCATTCTTAAGTCGGCAGGCGGAGCCCTAACAGTTTTTATCGGTAGGTCTAGAGGTGATGTGAGCTTACGGTGCAAGAAGTGCGTAGCGAGTGATGTTTGCGCCCGCAGCACTGAGTTAATTACACAATTTTGTGACGCAGTGCACATAGCGGAGTATGCTTTTTAGATGAATAGCTCAACCACACCTAACCCAGTCGATCCAGGCTGGCGCACACCCTTGCTAGTACTTATAGCCGGTTGTCTGATCGCCATGTTTGGATTCGGTATTCGAGCAACCCTGGGGTTGTTTTTGGAACCCATGACTGTGGAACGCGGATGGTCGCGTGAATCTTTCGGCATGGCGTTGGCCTTACAAAATTTGTTTTGGGGAATTGGATTACCTATTGCTGGTGCGTTAGCGGATAAGTATGGTTCGGCCAGAGTCATTATGGTTGGGTCGATCGTTTATGCACTTGGCCTGTACGGGATGACGTTATCTGAGACACCAGCGGCTTTTAATTTATTTGCAGGTTTGCTCAGCGGACTGGGTATTGCGTTTTCGGCATTTACACTGGCGTTGGCTGCCATGGTGCGGGTGGTGGGTATTCAAAAACGCTCGTTGGTTCTTGGCCTCGGAACTGCTGCAGGCTCGCTGGGCCAAGTTGTGTTTTCACCCATTAGCCAAGGATTCATTCAAACCGTTGGTTGGTCGAGCACCTTAACCGGCTTAGCGTTGGCGGCATTATTTCTTATCCCGTTTGCATTTGTGCTGCCGATGGTAAAAAGTGATAACGCAGGTACCGATAACACCAGTGCTGAACAAACACTACGTGAAGCTGTGCGCGAAGCCTTCGCACACAAAGGTTTCGTTTTGTTAACCACAGGATTTTTCGTTTGCGGGTTTCACGTAGCTTTTATAACCGTGCATTTTCCAGCCTATGTTAGAGACTTAGGTCTTGATCCTAAAATCGGCGCGTATAGCTTAGCGTTGATTGGCTTGTTCAATATTGTAGGCTCGTTTGGTTCCGGGATTGTGGGACAGCGCTTTAGCATGAAACTGAGCTTGTCCACGATTTACTTCGCTCGTGCTATTGTTATAACTGCATTGCTGTTAGCACCAAAAACGCCAGCAGTTATTCTTACCTTTGCATCGGTTATGGGTATATTGTGGCTATCCACTGTGCCACTTACAACCGGTATCATCGCGCAAGTATTTGGTGTGAAATACATGGCCACTCTATTTGGTATTGTGTTTTTAAGCCATCAGATTGGAAGCTTTATAGGGGTGTGGCTTGGCGGTGTTTTGTATGATCGAACAGGTAGCTACAACGGTATGTGGTGGGCCGGTGTTTTCTTTGGCGTGCTGGCAGCCTTGGTACATATGCCCATCAATGAAAAACCACTCCCGCGGCTTAGGGTCTCTAGTGCATAAGACCCAAAACCGCGGTTGGTTCATCTATTTCGATTAATTATTCACTGGTAAAAGGCGTAACGCGGCTTGCTCTTGCGCCATTTGCGGTTCGGCTGCGAACAAATGCTGCACTGATTGGTGGATTGGCGGCATTCCATACCTGCCAGTTAGCGCCGTCAGTTGAATATTCCAAAATTAATCCAGGAAAGTTTGTGTTCATTTGCACCACGCCACCAACAAGTTTTGCACCCGGAGGCGGAATACGATAGTTCACGCTCGCTGCATCTAATTTTGGTAACTCTTTCGCGGCGATCGCTGCTGCGAAGTTTGCATAATCGTTATTCACGACATCAAGGTTAACCTGGCCTGATGTTGCACTGAAGGTTTCACCCGATACGACAGGTAATTCCCAAAACGGTTTGTGCCAGGCGCGTTCGGCAAGTGAGAGCATGCGAGGGTAAATCATATAGTCAAACTGTTCTGGAGTACGAATCGTTTCGCTCCAAACGAATCCCTGGATACCAGCATAGCCCGGGCTAGTACCTTGATTGCTTGCAGTCCAAGGGTTGCCATAACGTTCAACCGAGGTGGCAGCGTTTTGTGCCAAGTTTTGTGCGCTGAACTTAAACAGTTTTTCGGTATCGAGTTGTCGAGTAGCCCAGTAGTATCCGCGCTCTTTGGGGTCAACTTCATACGGAAAATCGAAATATAAATAATCTGGCGCACCAATAACAGTTTCAAAACCGCGGTTCGCAAAATCATTCGCTGAGCCGATTGCATTTGAAGACGTGGTTGGATTCGCATTGGATAACGTAACCCAATGATTGATACCAGCACTTAGGGTATTAAAATCTGAGGGTGATAGATCGCGGTAGATATCTTGATAAGCATAGAGTGTGGAAATACCGGCATCAGCAACGATTTGCGAAACACGCTTAACGAAATAAGCGGATAGCGCTTCTCTGTCAGCAACCTCAGCGGTGTCACTGATAAACGCTGCGCACACAGGTGACCTGGCCCATGGCTGATCATACGATGCCGTATCGGGGTTAGCGATACCTGCACCGAGCAAAATGTTTGAAGCCTCATCGCCACCCATATGCCATTTGTTAAGTGGCAAATTTGCAGCTGAATACATGCCCTTCACCTCGGTCACCAGAGTTTGAAGAAAGTTGTAGGTGCCCGGTACGCAAGGGTTGATAAAACTGTCGTTGTAGTTTTGTACCGTTAAGTAACGAGAGGTGTCGGCTGGGTCGTCTAGTCGAACTGTTATGTCTGTAGCATTGCCCAAGTTGTACGCTCTGGCTCGCATTGCAACAACAGCTGCGCGGGCGTGCGCTGGCATATCAAATTCTGGAATGACTTCGATAAAGCGCGCATCGGCATATTGCAGTAAATCGATAAATTGCGCGCGCGTATAATAACCACTGCCTTGATTATTGCTTTGCGGTCCTGAGCCCATGGCGGGTAACAAGGATGTCGTTTCACTGGGCAATCCGTTTTCAGCGACTTTAAATCCACGTGTGCCACCGACGTTGGTGAGTTCTGGTAAACCCGGGATTTCCAAGCGCCAGCCTTCATCATCAGATAAGTGCATGTGTAGCTTGTTAAGCTTATACGCCCCCATTTGATCGATAAGCTTTTTTATGGATGCAACAGAATGAAAATTGCGGCCGACATCCACATGCATTCCACGATACTCAAATTGTGGTTGATCGTTTATCTCAACGTGTTGAATGGTGTTAACACCGGGTTGTATCAGCGATAGTAGAGATTGCCCTGCATAGAACAGCATGCTTTGGTTGGATGCAGCGATTGCAATCCCGCTCTGGTCAACCGTTAACGTGTAAGAGTCGCTAGCCAAGCTGCTATCAATCGTTGCGGACAAGGGCACGCCGGTCCCTTGTGTCATCATCTGAGCCTGGCGTGCTTGCAATGCGCTGATACTCGGCGCTGGCAAGTCCATCTGTGCGAACGAAAACCCGGAACTAATATCTAACACACCCGCAGATACACTTATATTCGCTGGCATAGGAATAACACGTGACGCAATTTCGCTTGCATCAACGTTTGCCATTCGCGTTAAGTTAACGCTGTTTCGATCGAACCGAGTTGCTGAATTGGCGATTGGATTGTTTTCACCAACAAATTCAAATCGGTTGTCACCGGTTATGTCCATCGCGTACGAGCTGGGATCGTTTTCATCATCCGTATTAGTAATGAGCTGTGCAACGCCATCGCGTTCTATCCAGTAGCGGGGCTGAAAGTCGGTGTGTACCAGGTGACTGTATTCAGTGACCATCTTTACCGACTTAACACCACCGGCGAAACCGGTAAACTGATCGTTGGGACTTAAAAAGTGCAAATCGCCATTAACATGCGTGACGTTGAATTCGTTACTGCTCACTTGCAAAATGCGTCGAGTACTGTGGAAATACAGTTTCCAATTTTTATCGCTTAGTGTTCCATCGCTGTCTTTAACATGCAGATTAACCACGCTGCACGAATTCCATTGTGCGCCCACGGCATTGCAATCTATCCCCGCCGCGGTGCCTTGATTACGCACAACTTCATAGATGACAGCGGGTGAGTTGGGTAAGTTTGCCGCTCGCTGGCTGCCGCTAGATAATACTTGAGGGTCATTAGCAATTGCAGCTGTGCTTGGAACGGGTGTGCCTACGTGGCTTAAGCCTGCGTCGAGTAGGCTGACCTGTAGGTCAGAACCACCGCTGGTGTCGCCATCAGTAGTGTTTGTGCCACTGGTGTTGCCAGCGGTATCGCCCGCAACGGTGGTGCCACTGGTATCGCCAGCTGCCGTGTTGCCACTGGTGTCGTTTGCCGTGCTTGTGCCGCCAGTTGGGGCAGTGTCGCTGCTTGACGAAGAGCTGCAGCCTGTCAGCGCCAAGGTGATCCCAAGAATGGCGGTAACGGTAAATTCTTTCATGAAATTGGCACTCGAATTAAACATCACGACATTATGCCCTCGTGTGTCATAATTTCCGAGTGCGCATTACCACATTGCCGGTACGTCACCCGATTGGCTTGCGAAATCGAGCGCTACTTCAAAACCTAGAACCCATTTGTAACAGAACTGTAAACACTTTCCAGTGACTTCCATAAATAAACCTGCGCCCACGGACTACGGCCGTCTGTTAATGGTGAGTGCGATTTGGGGTTCTTCCTTTATTTGCATTGACATTGCGCTAGCGGATTTTTCGCCACTGGCGATCACTTGCTGGAGAGTAATCCTCGCCGCTGTCGCGATAATTCTACTATGTGGCTATTCGAAACTCACTATTCCTACCGACCGTTCTACACTTGGTCTGTTTGCCTTGATCGGCGTTTTAAATAGTCTGATTCCATTCACGTTAATTGGTTGGGGGCAGCAAACAGTTGATAGTGCGGTGGCTGCTTTGTTAATCGCAACAACGCCTTTTTCCACGCTCCTACTCAGTCATTTTATGACAGGCGACGATCGATTCAGTTGGAACCGCATGTCGGGTGTTGTTATTGGTTTTTTTGGCGTTGCCTTGTTGTTTGGACACGAGTTAGTGTTTTCAGGTAACAGTGCGATGGGCATGTTGGCTATGTTGCTAGCTGCCTGTTGTTATTCGTTTTCGTCGCTGTTGATCAGACGCCTAGCACACCTACCATCACTCATTATTGTTGCCGGGTCGCTGCTGGTTACGTCTATCGTGTTGGTGCCATTACTGTTGTGGTTGTATCCACCGTGGGAGCAACAAGCATCAACACGTAGTATCTTGGCATTGGGCTTCTTGGCCATAGGTCCAACCGCTATCGCCTATGTATTGCGTGCTCAAATAGTGCGTAGAACGGGGGCGGTATTTATGTCTAACGCCGGGTATTTAATACCGCTTTTCGCCGCCCTGTGGTCGTGGATATTTCTCTCCGAAGTCCCCACAACAGTGATGTGTGTAGCCATGGTATTAATATTTTTGGGTATTTTTCTCGGTCAACGACGCACCCGAGTCAAAGCACCAGTGAACGTGGCCTGAAAAATCCGGTCTATGTTGTACGTTATGCTGGCTGTAATGGGGTAAGCGGCCCGCGTGTTGCAATCTATACTTCATTAAACAGCAGAACAAATTAAATAAAGGAACAGGTACACGAACATGAGCAAGAAAGCACCTTGGACCAACACGATGCCCGATGGGCAATTCGAAATCATGCGCGATATCATCTCCGCGCCCAGCCCAGTGGGGCTAGAGTCAGCCATGACGCTGGGCGTGATGAAGCCGTATTTCGATTCGTTTATGCCCAAGAGCTGGACCATGCATCAGCACGCGGGCAATGCCAGTGTAGTTTGGGATACCCACCCGGGTAAAGACGATATGTTTTCGGTCATGATCGTGGGTCATGCGGACAAAATTCGAATGCAAGTGCGAAAAATAGGTCCTGATGGAAAAATATGGATTAACAGCGATTCGTTTTTACCCTGCACAATGATTGGCCATGAAGTGACCTTATTCAGTGAAGATCCGGAATCACCAGGGGACTACCGTTCGCTTAGCGGTGGTACGGTTGAAGCCTTAGGTGCGATCCATTTTTCTGAAATGGGACACCGTACTGGCGACAAAGGTATACGACCCACGCAACTGTATTTAGATTTACAAGTACACGGAAAAAATAAAGCTGATCAGATAAAGCGTCTCGGCATAAAAGCAGGTGATTCGCTACTGTTAAAAAGACCGATCAAGCGCGGCTTTAGCCCGGATACCTTTTATGGTGCCTATCTGGATAATGGTTTAGGTTGTTTTGTTACCGCTGAAGTTGCGAAACTCGTTGCAGAAGCGACCGCATTGAAAAAAGTACGTGTTATGTTTGCGGTTGCGTCACACGAAGAAATTGGTCGCTTCGGAAGTCGCATCATTGCAGGTGTGCATAAACCCGATGCGCTGATAGCGGTGGATGTTAATCACGACTATGTTGCCGCACCTAACATTGGTGATCGCAACATGACGCCATTAACCATGGGCGAAGGTTTTACCATGTCGGTGGGGGCAATCGTATCTGAACAGCTTAATGCGCGAATCAAAAAAGCCGCCATCAAACATAAGATTCCGATGCAACTGGATGTAACGGGTCGCGATACTGGAACCGATGGTATGGCCGGTGTATTGGCAAGCATTGACAGTGCTGCAACATCAATCGGATTCCCAACCCGCAACATGCACACTATTTCAGAATCTGGGCACACAGGCGATGTGCTGGCGGCGATTCATGTTATTCATCAAACGTTAGTGGCGATGGATAAAGAGAAAGGCGACTTGAGAGAGACGTTTAAAACCACGCATCCTCGTTTGGACATCACCAAAGAGATCGTGCATCAGGGCTTTGACAAGCTCGAAAAGTAACATTCGGCAGCGAAATGTGCCCGTGGCTTCAAGACTACGGGCAATATTGCAAGTAAACGTAAACTTACCAGGCTGTAGTTACGCCAGATAGTTAAAAAACGCGCAAATCTGCCGCTAAAGGATGTGAGTTGGAAGGAAAATTGGCGTCCCGGGAGGGAGTCGAACCCCCGACCTGCCCCTTAGGAGGGGGCTGCTCTATCCAGCTGAGCTACCGGGACAACATGGACGTACTGCGATTATAGCGAACATAGTACACAGTTATTTAAATTGAAGAGAAGATGATGGCTGATTTAAACCCTAACCAACTGCTTCATGGCGAACGCCGTGACTATGATCGCGTGCAAGAGGCCGTTGGTTTGCAAGTTCGTCGCCTTCATGAATTACCGGCAGCAGGTGAGGCTGCGCCAAAGTCTGAGCCAAAAGGCACAGTTCGACGGGCGAATAAGTACACTATTGAAGGGTACGCTGAAGTTAAACGAGATTTTCCAGCGGTGACGGACTACGTGGAGGAGCTTGAAGAACGAATTCGGCAACTACTGCTCGACGGCGCCATGCCAGCAGAATCTCCAACACACAAAGTAAGCTTATCAGCCAGCGGTATGGCTTTTGCCGACGACTCACTCATGTATCCTGGTGAACAAGTTGGCTTAACGATTACCTTGTTTCCAAGTCTCAAGCGCGTTGCTTGTGATGCGCGAGTAGTTTCGGCGGGCACCGCTCCTGAAGTGGCTGATGGTGAGAAGCATACCTATCGTGTGAATTTTGTCAGAATAACCGATGCCGACCGGCAGGTTTTGGAAGCGCACGTTAATTCTTTGTTGCGATCTATCCCGATAGAAAACGTCTAAACCAGGCTGTAGATTTACACAGTTTTATCCCGCCCTTTTTTATTGCACACTAAATCTGACTGACACGGTTGTCAGTGTGAGCGAATGATTCGCTCTGTTCGTATGCCACGAACAGTTAACAAGGGATTGTTATGTTTAATTATCACAGGTGGGGCGGTCCGGCGTTTGCTGTGCGGCGCCGATTAATTTCAGGCGTAGCTTATTTACTATTCTATTTTGCAGTTTTCTATTGTGCGCCTTCCATAGCCGGCCAGTGCGTCTATGCACCGGTCACGACTGTTGCTTGTGATGGTGCCCACGCACCAGGCGTGGTGAGCGTACCGATTAATCAACGTCAACATGTGGGTAATCCAATCGATGTTGTTACCGGTGCTAAGCAGCAACGCGAAATCGATTTTCAGTCGATGGGTTCGGCTTTGCATTTTAGTCGCTATTATCACTCCGGACGAACTGATCACAACATAGGTCTGGGGCAGGGGTGGAGGCACACCTATAGCGTTAGCTTGTATCTAGTGGACGAATCACATCTGCAAATTCAACAAGCTGATGGGCGTTGGATAGATTTTTATGCGCTGCCAGCCTCAACCGAAACTGAAAAAAGCTTGTACATGGCTGACAAGCTTATGGATGGTTATATTGTCAAAGAGCCCAAGCCATCCTGGTATCTGCCTGATGGGCGTGTGTTGCGTTTTCATGGTTCGCACTTAACCCATATTGAATATGCTAATGGCGATAGCTTAACGCTGCACTACTTGTACAATCGCCTCAAGGCTGTGGTAGATGGAACAGGCAGTGTATTGCGATTTGAATACGCTGATGCTTCAAACGACCTACCGATCTATGACTCAACTCTTACGCCAAGTTTTACCGGTGCTCTAACTGAGCTCCAATTACCCTCTGAGCAATCCATCGAATTTGAATATGATAGGCAGCGGAACCTGCACAAGGCTTTATACCCGAACCAGCAATCCAAGTGGTACCACTATCGACAATCTGGGTTTGCCAATCATCTCACTTCTATAGTTGAGTATTCACAAGATGATTTACAAACCCGTCGTTGGCGCTACGATGTTAATGGAAAGGTTGTTGGTTATGACGGCGCTGATTCAATGCATTCGATTGCGTTGGAGTATGGGGAGGTTGCTGATTTAACTGAAGGTATTACCACGGTAAAGTACAAGGCTGGCCGAATAGAGCACTATCATTGGCACAGAGCTGATCCAATTCAACAGCCAAGGATTACCCAACTCAGCGTTCAAGAGTGTGAGCATTGTAAGCGAGAAGTATTGGTGCTGGATAAGCCTACTGCACAAACTGCAGTGCCTGTTTTAAATGATGTAGGTCGACGCGAACCCAACTCAAAGCAAGTGCAAATGCGTGATAAATCTGAGCAAATAACGCGTAGTCAGCTTTATCAGTTTCCTGATCGTGATCAATTAATACCTATTCCTGAATCGCTGGATAAGGGCGTTCAATTAGTTGTGGATGGAGTTTTACATGAGTTTGTTATCCGCTTGAACCGTCTTGGTGAAGTTATCGATATTGAGGTTGGGAATACATCTTTAAACAAATTAAAAGACAAATGGGCTGAGGGTAAGCTTGATAGATGTGATGGCGCTGTGCTCTTGGAGCAAAGTCGGTCAAGGTCGGTGCCAGACGTCGCGTGTATTGAAGATTTAGTGTATTTACTTGATCTTGAGCTTCATTTGCAGAAACTTGCTAGTGAATATGATGGCAAAAATGGTTTGCCGGAGCAACGAAGTAGCCAGGCCTCCAACCTCTGTTTGGTCAATCCATATCAAACGTGTGCAGAACTGGAGCGCGCTTTTATGCTGGCGCAACTTTCATCTTGTGCTTACGTTGTGGCGATGACGCCCTGCGGCTCACAATGGCAATTGGTTGATCCAACGCAACTTGGACTCTTGGATGAACAGTTTAATAACGGATCCTTTTCAGCAAGTTTATATTTCAATTCACAAACTAATGAATACGTGTTGGTGTTCAGAGGAACTGACGATCTGGCTGACTGGAAAGACAATTTGTTGCAAGCCATGGGCAACTCAACAAGCCAATATCGACAAGCCGTTGCATTGGCACAATCGATCAATCTGTTGCTGCCTAATGCAACGCTAACAGTAACCGGGCATTCACTAGGCGGTGGGCTTGCCAGCGCTGCTGCACTCAGTATCAACGCACCTGCCACGGTTTTTAACCCGGCTGCATTGCATCCTGCTACCGCAGACCAATTAGGGCTTGTATATGCTAACGCGCAGGTCCTGATTGATGTTACAACAGTGGATGGGGATTTACTCACGCGAGTACAAACACCTTCTGTGTCGCAGGGTACTACGCGCTATACGGCACCGGGTGAGCATAGGGTGTTAATGCCGCCAAGCGATGTATGGGTTGACTATGACAACTTAAACGCTTCAACGCCAATGCCCGAGAGTGTTGTACTGCATTCGATCCGGGCGGTTCTACAAGCGGCGGAAAATATTTTGCGAGCGGTATGCGGCATCATACCCGAGAGGGCATGATGCTCAGTTGCTTGTAGATTTACTTACGGGCTGAAAAGGTCGGTCGAATCAATGATTCGCTTTGGTGAATTTGAATCAGACCAATACACGTTAAGTGCTTCAGTGCCATTAGATTGAAAATAGGTGACTTCAATATCGTGCAAGCCTGGGCTTAGCTCAATAGAACCCTGTTTTTCGAGTACACCGTGTTTGCCATTGTTGTCAACAACAAGCACGCCATCTATGCGCAGTTGGCTACCATCGTTCGATGCCGTATAGAATGTATAAATATCTTGTTCATCGATATAGATTTGGCCGCTAAATCGGTAAGCGTAAAACAACACGCCATTGCTCGGTGGCAAAGTGAACTGAGCAATATTGCCAACGCTTATAGGCGTGAGTAAATCAAATGCCGGGAGGGACGTCCAACTGCCTTCATAATACTCAAATTTCAAATCTGTATCTGTCGTTGGCTTTCCTGGTACTGGATCTGGATTGGGATTTGGGTTAACTGGTGAACTTGGGTTGCCGGCGTAGTCAAACGGCGCTGATGAAAGTTCGGCTGACGCCAAAGCTTGCTTTGCTAGACCCGCGGCAGACCACTCGACGCTTAATGTATCGAAACCTGCACCCTCAAAGTATTCAACCAGTATGTGGTGGTTACCGGCAGTGAGAAAAGTACTTGCATTGAGCTCTCGGTTTGCATGAAAGCCGTCGTTATCGATAAGCAGTTCGCCATCGATGGTCAGTCGACTGCCATCATCAGATGCCAGATAGAATGAATACAAACCATCGGCTGGCACATTCAAATAAGTCGCAAAGCGAAAAGCGTAATGATCGTTAACGTCGCTCGGCGCCAATGAGAATCCGGTTTGCGTACCTTCTTTTACTGCTACCAATAGATCGAAATTAGGTAGGGTAGACCATTGGCCTTCAAAATATTGATAGTTAACCAAGCCGTTTCCATTGGGCGTTGGATCTGGATCTGGGATCGGGTCTGGGTCTGGGTTATTGCCTGTGCTGCCAGTGGCTAACGCGGAAACTGGCACAGCTTGTTTTGAGATGCCAGGTCCTGCCCATGAAACCTCTAAGCTATCGCCACCTGCGTATTCAAAAAAATCAACAATGATGTCGTGCTGGCCAGCTGCCAAGGCAATACCGCCTTGTTTTTCAATTGGGGCATGTCGACCATCGTTGGTAACCACGATTTGGCCATTGATGCTAATACGGCTACCGTCATCTGACTTTGCGTAGAAAGTGTAGTTGCCGGACGTCGGCACTGTGATTTTGCCGGTGTATCGCATGCCATAAAAATCGTCGCGCATTCGCTCTGTCAATAGAAACCCGGCGCTTTGGCCTTGTTTAAGTGGCGTCAAGTTTGAAAAGTTCGGGAGGTTGTTCCACGTGCCCTCATAATATTGATAATTGATTATACCCGTCGTTCCTGTATCGGGTTCTGGATCGGTGGCTGGGCCTGGATCTGGATTGTTAGTAGCTTCAACGCTACCGTTTGATGCCAACACGGCATTGGAAATAGTTTGTTTCGCAAGACTAGGGCCGCTCCATTGAACTTCAAGTATATCGCCGCCAGCGTATTCAAAAAAATCAACTTTTAGTTGATGTGTTCCCGCGCTAAGCGACATGGTGCCTGATTGTTCACGCGGTGCGTGACGACCATCATTGTTGACGATGGTAACGCCGTCGATACTTAGTCGACTACCGTCGTCCGACAAGGTGTAAAAAGTGTAGTCGCCACTTTGGTCCACGGTTATATTGGCGGTGAATTCAAACCCATAAAAATCAAATGCTTCGCGAGGTGATAAATCGAAACCGGCAACTTCGCCTTCTTTTATCAGTGTCTCATTGCTAAAGTCCGGAAGATTGTTCCATTGTCCTTCGAAGTAACGATAAGACACCATGCCCGGGATAGATGGGCCAGGATTGGTGTTTTGAAAATCTGGGGCCGGTAATGGACTGCCAAGATCAAATGCTTGTATTGGGCGTTTATCAAAGCCAGGTCCATCCCAAGAGGCCAGTAACGCATCACCACCGGAAATTTCAAAGTATTGAACTTCTATGTCATGTTCGCCTGCTGTGAGGTTAACGCTACCGCTTTGCTCCATTTCAAATGCGTGGACACCATCGTGATCAACAATCGTTTGGTTATTAATAAGCAGCTTGCTGCCATCATCGGAAGACAAGTAAAACGTGTATTCACCGGTGACGGGCGCAGTGATGGTGCCGCGAAAGCGGAACGAGTAATTGTTGTTTCGTTCCTTGTTCGCTAAAGAGAAGTCGGGCTGTGTGCCAGTTTTAACGGGCGTTAGCGTGTCGAAATCGGGTAGCTCCCATACGGGCAGAATTTCTTCAAAGTATTCGTAAGCAATATTTGGCGATGTATCTACCGACGTATCGGGTTGATTCTCCGGCGTTACATTAATCTGGATGGTATGCCCAATTGTTGGTGTACCGTTATCGTTGAGTCCGAATATCCAGTAATAACCCGGAACAAGCACGTTGGGATTATCATTCAAGGTCAGGTCATAAGTACCAACACCTGTTTTAATCGAGTCGACAGGTACCATTCTTTGGTCGGTGGAATGATGATGGGTAATCGCGACTAAACGCAACATGTTGAATTTGACAATATCATCACTGCCAGTTAACGAGATTGTGTCACCAGGCAAGGCGTTTGGGTTGCCGCTGGTAATACTAGGGCGTGCGGCGGGAGCACCGGTGGCATCGAACAAATAAGGTGGTGAGTAAATTTCGCCATTTTGATGGTTCGTCGGACACTCGCCGCATAATCCACCACCTGCTGAAAGCACTCGGCCATCTTTTAGTAACATCGCAATGGAATGATAGTTTCGGGGTTTGTCGTGCGGTGCAAGCACGCGCCATTGTTCAGTCTGTGGGTTCCAAATTTCTGGCTCTAACACGGTGCCGTCATCACTGAATTGAATCCCACTACTGTTACCACCGATGACTAACACTTCACCGTTTGGTAGCACCACTGAATTTTGCATGCTTCGAACATACGTCATTGGGTTAGTTGGCGTGATGATAGGTGATGGTCCGTTCACATCCATGGTCAGTGCGCTATTAGTTGCGTTATCACCTTCGCCACCACCGGCAACCAACATCTTGCCGATGTCGTACATAACGGTTGTGTTGTATAAGCGTGACGCTTCATCGGTCGATCGCTTGCCATGATCGTGTACCGCGTCATCTTGCTTCATGTACACCGATAAAATATCGGGCATGTGGCCTGGGTGAAACAAGGAACCGTCCGGTGCAACGTTGAAGGCTGGATACCAATCTTGATGTATCACATCTTCGCCATCCAAAATAGTTTGTAAGTTCACTTTAGGCAGTAAGCTCCAACCTTTGCCATCGGTCCATATTTCAGGGTAGGGTGATGCCGTGGTGCCTAATGAAGTAAACACCTGACCCGACGCGAGCGTCGTACTGCTGGGGTACCAGCGTGTCATTGCCATAGGCTCAATTTCTGTGAATTCGTTAGTGTCGAATACACTAGTGGTGGACACTGTGCGACCACCTCCCGCGATAAATACACGACCATCTTCAAGCATGGAAACGCCGGCGCAGAACATATCGTGTGAGCTGCTATTGTGTTCTTCGAATACACCGGTATCTGGGTTGTAGATTGTGCCTAAAGTAGATTCCAGTGGGCCGCCAAAGTTATCCACTTCTTGTGAAGACCACGCAACGATTCGACCATCAGGTAAGTTGGCAGCAGCGGTGGCGATGACTGGCCAGTCAAAGGTGGGTTCCCAGCTACCCACGTTTATCCAATCGGTCGGTCCGTATGCAGCCCCGAGATCTGGCGGTCTAACGAACGGTTGGTAGTTTTGTGCCAATTCGGCCCAGTAGTCATCGCCACCTTGGGCTTCGGTATGCGATTGATTTCCCGAACCTGTATCACTAGCGCTATCGGTAGTGTTTTTATCCAAACAACCAACCAATGTGACCAAACTAAGCGCGACGAGAAGTCGCCCGATGGGCGGGATGATCTTTGTGCGATTTTTATTAGCGGGTGACTGCATTTTTTCGTGCTTTTACGAAACTCAATGTGTGGGCGCAACTGGGTTGCGATATTTGAAAATAACTGTGCACAGACAGCGCCAAAGCGAGCTCTCCACATCATCATTGGAGGCTAATCTGTATGGTTTTTTGTGATGGATTTAACGGATTGGTGAGCACCAATCCGTTTATTCGACCAATTATTTTCTGAGTTTAGGCAGCCTTCTTGGGTGGTTCGGTCGGTTCATGATCGACATCGTCTTCATTATCGACCATAGATTCCAGCGACTCGTCATCGTCTCCGAAATCATCGCCAAGTGAACCGAGCACAGGCAATGGATCAACCAAACGCCAGGCGGGTAATGATGAGAGTACGCTACCCATCAATGTTCCGCCACGTATTAGCCAGAGTAAATATCCGACCGACAGACCGGAAGATATTGTGAAGGAGCTGCCGATTAACGATTTGGTGTCGGCTAACTGCTCAGCCAACTTTTCTCGTTGCCGATCAAACTCACTCGCTAATTCTGTAAATTCAATATCAGAAGGTTGATCAAAAGCCTCGGATAGGTTTAGCCAATTTCTGGCAGCGTCGTCGATGGTATCTATCGGGCTTAAGCTGATTTTTCTATCGATAGTTTTGATCGTATTATCGGTGGCTTCGATGTCAATAAGGCTTACGCGTTCTAGTGGTTTAATTAGCGCTGCCAAGTCTACTGATTCGATAGTTTCCTCTGTATTTATTTCCTGATCAATCTCAGCCGCTGCTTGCTCAACAGGTTCTTCCTCGGCTTCTATTTGAACGGCCTCGGTTGCGGGGATGGCCGCCGCGAGGGTCGGCTCAACGTCAGAGCCACTGATCGTTGTGTCTGTTGTCGGCTCGGCTGGCTTTTGTGGAACGAGAAAGGTGATTACCTGCGGATTTGAATTGAGGCTTCCATCATTCACATATACCAATACTTGAAAGATTTTATCCGTATCGGTTTGAACGGGGGTGCCGGTTATTGTTCCGTTATCGAAATTAAACTCCATCCAGGCCGGTTTGTTATAGCCTTGCGCCATTTCAATAACGTAAGTAAGCTCGTCACCATCTAAGTCGGTAAAGCTGCCGTCGGGTATTGTGTAAAGAACGCTTTCAGCGTTTGCATTCGGATTTTCCTCTAGCGTGACTTCAGTTTGCGCTTCAGCAGCGGCGGCAAGTTCTGGTGCATCGTTTACATTAATTACTGGTATTACAAATTGCTTGGTGAACGATTGATTTGTATCTGATGACGTAATATCCAACACGATAGGGCCATCATTTACGGTAAATTGCACAC
Source organism: uncultured Granulosicoccaceae bacterium (assembly GCA_938035945.1). Lineage (GTDB taxonomy): Bacteria > Pseudomonadota > Gammaproteobacteria > Granulosicoccales > Granulosicoccaceae > Granulosicoccus. Next base: position 2,903 of record CALHOU010000078.1, on the reverse strand, counting down.
CCGGTGCCAGTGAAAGCTCACCTGTTTGCGATATTACGACATTAGGATTGGAAGTGGTATAAGTGTGCTGCCCAGTATCGCTGGCATCTGCATCAAAGGTAAATAGCTGCCCAATCACAGCACCCACTTCATATTCTTGAATGCCTATTGGTTGGTCTGATGAGTCCGGTGAGTTGAGTGTGATGTCAGTAGGCGCCTGATTAACATCAACGACTTCAATTTTCAATGCAACTGGCTCGCTTATCAGTTGGCCATCGTATGCCGAGACGATCAAATCAATAGCTATATTTGCGTCCGCATCGGTAGGGTTCCCGCTTAAGGTTTGTGTTTGCTGATCATAAGACAGCCAGTGTCCAGTGGGGATAGGCGCGCCATTGAGCGTGACCATTAAGACCAGTTCATCGCCGTCGTCATCGGTAAAGTGATCCTTTGGGATCTGATAGTTAAACGGTGCAGTTTCGAATGTCGATTGGGTTGCTATTTGATTTGAACTTGCCACGGGCACTTCGTTCACATCATTAACATGCACGTTGACATCATAAAGACTAGTTAGTTGACCATCACTGACCGTCACCCTCAGTGCAATTGTTGAGTCAATCTCGTGGCTTAGCGGTGTAAGTAGTTCGATTTGGCTGCCGTTTACTGCGAATTGCGCTGTGCTGTTCGGGTCAAGGACTTCCACGCCAAGCTCTGGAACTGTTTGATCGGGGTCAGATGCAACAATAATGGCGGGGAGAACACCACTTGTGTTCTCGTCAATATACAGATCAGTGGGTACTACCGCAGTTGGTTGCTCGTTGACGTTCGTCACGTCAAAGGTAAAGCTTTGTATTAGTTCGCCACCGCGTCCATCTTCTACTTTTATACTTATCGTGATTTGCTCTTCTTCACCTGTGCCTGTACCGAAGTGAAGCTCACTGTTGTCGCGAAGTTTTAGTTCACCTTGAGATGTGATTTCAAATCGACTCTGATTACCCACACCTTCGATCGTGTACATCGGATTGATGTCGCTTAGATCGGGGTCGGTAGACTGAAGCGTTCCAAGAATATAACCAGGCGTTAGTTCAGGTACACTTGGTGGAGAGTTCGTTGGTGTCAGGGTCAGCGACGTTGGCGCCTCGTTAACTTCGTTAACCGAAACCGTCACGTTAGAGGAATGCGTGAGGCCGTCTGCATCGGTGGCGCGAATTGTCAAGGTGAGTGGATCTGTCACCTGCGGATCTTCAGCATCCAAACCGTCTGGCGGGATGACAACAATTTCATTGTTTGCGTTCATCGCGAACCGAGTTGATAGCGCATTGCCTTCGAAAACTTGCACGCTCAGAGCATCGGATTGACCATCTGGGCCGCCATCATCACCATCGGTGATCACTATTGGCTGCATGTCTGTACCAAGTGCGTTTTGCAGCACGCCTGATTGGTTCTCAGCAATTTGGAGTAAATTCTGCGGAACGCTAACGAGTGGGCTTTCGTTGATATCGTTGATGGTGACTGTTACGTCCCAGGTATCAGGAGTGATAGAGCTATCCATCGGATCCGATGCAACAATGGTGAGGTTTATGATCTCGGGCAGGGTTTCAGCGTCTATCATCGCACCAGGTCGTACTTCAATTTTATTAGATGCATTGATAAAGAACAATTGGGATTCGCTGTTGCCTTCGAATACCTGCAACAATACATTGTCACCATCGGGATCATTGAACGATATAGGCGGCATTACATCAATTGGCGAGGTGAAAACTTCACCCGTTTGATTTTCAGTGATATTCAGGATTGAGTCTGTGTAGGTAATCACTGGCGCTTCGTTAGAATCGATTACCTCAAAGGCGATATTCACAGATACTGATAACGGAACCGCGTCGTCATCTGTTGCAGTAACGGTTAAGGTAATTGGTGCTGGTGGATTCTCGAAGTCGAACTCATAACTTGGGTTAAGCTGAATAACGTTACCTGGACCGATGCTGAATCGAGCAGGGTCAATATTATCGGTGACAGAGAGAGTGACATTATCGCCGACGTCCGCATCAGTAAATTGCAGCGCTGTCATCGGATTGCCGTTGATGTCGGTTAAAGTGCCTGTTGTGTTCTCAGCAATATAGAGTGTTGCTGGTGTGCCTAGGGGATCAAGTAACACAGGCGCTTCATTTGAATCTTGCAGGGTCAATGCAATATCCACGGAAGTTGACAGTGGATTGGCATCATCGTCAGTGGCGGTAACGGTTAAGGTAATCGGTGCTGGTGGGTTCTCAACGTCGAACTCATAACCTGGATTAAGTTGGATTACGTTACCCGGGCCAATGCTGAACCGAGCGGGGTCGACATTATCAGTCACGGATAGAGTGACATTATCGCCCACGTCTGCATCGATAAATTGCAGCGCCGTCATCGGAGCACCGTTGATGTCGGTTAATGTACCAGTTGTGTTTTCAGCAATATAGAGAGTGGCCGGTGCGCCCGGTGGGTCCAACAATACTGGTGCTTCGTTTGCATCCAATATCTCAAACGCAATGTCCACGGATACTGACAGTGGAACAGCATCATCGTCAGTAGCCGTCACGGTTAAGGTAATTGGCGCCGGTGGATTCTCAGCGTCGAACTCATAACCTGCGTTAAGCTGGATTACGTTACCTGGGCCAATGCTGAACCGAGCGGGGTCGACATTATCAGTCACGGATAGGGTGACATTATCGCCAACATCCGCATCGATAAACTGCAGCGCCGTCATCGGGTTACCGTTGATGTCGGTTAATGTGCCGGTCGTGTTCTCAGCAATATAGAGTGTGGCCGGTGCGCTCGCTAACACAGGAGCTTCATTCTCATCTTGGATAACCAAGGCGATATCCACAGATGTAGACAATGGAACCGCGTCATCATCCGTAGCCGTAACGGTTAAGGTAACCGGT
>CALHOU010000077.1 GCA_938035945.1 uncultured Granulosicoccaceae bacterium | reverse complement strand
CAGAATGAAGCGCGAACCTCGTTCGGTGATGATCGCGTGTTTGTTGAAAAATTTATCCAACAACCTCGCCATATCGAGATACAGGTTATTGCTGATCAGCAAGGCAATTGTTTGTACCTCGGTGAACGTGAATGCTCTATTCAACGCAGGCATCAAAAAGTATTGGAAGAAGCGCCCTCTTCGTTTATCAGCGATAGCACGCGCAAAGCGATGGGTGAGCAAGCCGTGCTGTTATCCAAAGCGGTGGATTATCAATCCGCTGGCACGGTTGAATTTATTGTCGATAGCAATGAACAGTTTTACTTTCTGGAGATGAACACCCGCTTGCAGGTGGAGCATCCCGTCACTGAATGCATAACCGGCGTTGACCTGGTTGGGCTGATGATTGATGTTGCGCAAGGCGACACTCTACCCATGACGCAAGCCGACGTAAAACTTAACGGCTGGTCGTTTGAAGCTCGGGTGTACGCTGAAGACCCTGATCGTGGTTTTCTACCTTCTATTGGTCGAATAACACACTACGAACCGCCGATGGAAAACGCGTTTGATGACACATCGGGCGTGCGTGTCGATACGGGCATAGAAGCTGGTGGTGAAATCTCGATGTACTACGACCCCATGATTGCTAAATTGGTTACGTGGGCACCAACCAGAGATGAAGCGATTAATAAAATGCGCGAGGCCTTAGACAATTACCAGATCGAAGGCGTGCAACACAACATACCGTTTTTGTCTGCCCTGTTTGCGCACCCGTCTTTTCAAGCCGGCGATTTAACCACACACTTTATTGAAGATCATTTCGCACAAGGTTTTAACAGTGCCTCCTACCAATCATCCCATGAGAATCAATTGGGATTAATCGCGGCTGTGCTGGAAAGCAAACGTCAACAGAGACTAAGCCAGCGCGACGATGCATCGATGGGCGACTTAACTGCGATTGGTGTTAACGCAACTCAAAACTTTTCTAGCGAACATCGATGTGCGATTGTCACGGATTGGCAACCCGGTCAGCGGCTCTTGTCTGGAACCATCAATGGCGATGCTATAACCGTTGGTGTAAAGCGTCTTGAAAATGGATGGCAACTCAGCCATCAAGGCAGCATTCGCTCGTTTCAAGTGGTACAAGCCCATGTAGCACAATTGCTAGAACACATGCCGGAGAAAACCACGCAAGATCTATCCAACTACCTGCTGTCGCCGATGCCAGGTTTACTGATTAAATTGTTGGTTAGTGAAGGTGATGAAGTAGAAGCAGGTCAAGACTTAGCTGTGATTGAAGCGATGAAAATGGAAAACACGCTAAAAGCAGAAAAAGCAGGTACCGTTGAAAAAGTGGTTGCATCAGCTGGCGAAAATTTAGCCGTAGACGCTGTTATTCTGGAATTCGCATGATCGGCCGATTAAATCATGTCGCCATCGTCGTCAGTGATTTAGATGCTGCTACAAAAACCTATCGCGATGTATTGGGGGCGACGGTATCCGAACCACAAGCGTTGCCAGAACACGGAGTGACCGTAGTTTTTGTTGACCTGGAAAACACCCGCATCGAATTGCTCGTGCCACTGGGTGATGGATCGCCTGTGAGCCGTTTTCTTGAACAGCACAAAGACGGCGGAATACACCATATTTGCTTAGAGGTAGATGATATCAGCGCGGCGGCAAGCGATCTTCAGGCAAAAGGTGCGCGCATTCTAGGCGACGGAAAACCGAAGATTGGCGCTCACGGCAACCCCGTGCTGTTTCTACATCCGAAAGACTTTCACGGCTGTTTACTTGAATTGGAGCACGTTGGCGGATAGCATCGCTTAACGATTGCAATAATGGGTAGTTTTACCTTGCCTGATAGTGCGTCACGTATTACCTTAGAAATTGATCAAACTTTATCGATCGGCTGAGTACGTCAAAATTTTCTCATGAACACGCCTTCGCACATCCAACCCACGTTGCAAAACTTAGACACCAAAACGGTGTTTGTTTTGGGCGAGACGACGATTATCGGTCGCCACGAAAATTGCAATTTAGTGTTGAGCGCTGAACGTGGTGCGTCGCGCAAACATGCGCGGATAACAGTTGAGAATAATGTCGCAGTTCTGATGGATTTAGGCTCTTTAAATGGCACCATGGTTAATGGTCGCGAAATCGGGCGCGCTGTGCAACTTAGCGACGGTGACGTGATTATTTTTGACGAACAAGAATATCGCTACACGAGTTCTTCTGCACAAACACAGTCAAACGGTGAGAACATAACTGTCATTGCCAACAAAGATGAAATTGATCATCCAGAAAATATCAAGCCAGCGATTCGCGTTGTAGAAACTGCAACGCCTGATTCCGATCTAACATCATTCGACGAAACCAAAAGCTGGGACGTACCTCCAACATCGGCATCGGTATCGGCAAAGAAAGCTGCACAAGCCTCAGCGCCTGAAGTTGAACGGTCTCATGACAACTTCGATGAAGCGATTCCAGCAACGTCCCGCCCAGGTGGTGATGCGCCAACACCCCATCGACTGCAAAACAGGCAACAACACAACAACAGAACTGTTGCAAAAAAATCCGTGTGGTCGCGTTGGTATGTGCTGTTACCTCTGCTCATTCTATTTATGTTGGTTGCGTTTTATTTTGCGTATACCGCAGGCTTTAGTGCTGGCAATGCCAGTGGCTCATCGTGAATGAAAACCGATGATTAAAACCCTATGACTAACAGTGTAGAGGAGCAAATTGCAGGGTTAACTGATATAGGCCAGCTCCGGGCAGTCAATGAAGATGCAATTCTAATTGACGAGGAAATTAAGCTCTATGCCATTTCTGATGGCATGGGTGGCCATGGCTCGGGCGACATTGCCAGCCGTCTTGCCCTATCCACGCTGCAAAGCTGCATTGCTGCCGAGCCGGTCGCAAAAGCACTATCGAGCGACAATATCAGCGATGAACAGGCGCTGGCGCTGGTGTTTCAAAGTATCGCTGGCGTCAATCAGCGCATATTCCAGAAGAACGAAGAAAATGGCCACACCGATGGCACCGGCATGGGCACAACGCTCGTCGGTTTATGCATGTTCGGCAATAGCCAACGCGCCGTCTCATTTAACGTTGGTGACAGCCGCTTGTACGAGTACAGGAACGATGTTTTGTCGCAACTGACGCGCGACCACACCATGTACCGAGAATGGGAGGAATCTGGACGCATTGGTCCTGCACCTCCTCGCAACATCATTATGCGCGCGATGGGCCTGTTCGCAGAGGTTGATATTGACCTTGAAGTCATTGCTATGAAGCCTGAGGCCAGCTACCTACTCTGCTCTGATGGGCTAACAGGTATGGTGGACGACAGCGAAATGGCTACGCTGATGGCCGATTCCGGCGATGCTGAGGCAACCACACGATCACTGGTACAACGGGCGAATGAGCGCGGCGGCACAGATAACATTTCGGTCATCACTATTCTGCGCAAGCAATGGCAATAGTTTGCTAATTCAACGGCTCATGCAACCTATTCCGGGTCCAGCACTCGTATAATTAGTCCATCACACACTTTTTTCAGCTTGGCATGCCACTTTTTTTTATCTTTGCAGCTCTACTCGTTGTCGCCGCTTTAGCCGCCATTGTGCCCAAGTTGCTCAAACAGGCCTCTGGTGACGAACTGGATCAGCTCGAGACTAATATACAAATCGCAAAAGATCGCCGCGAGAAACTACAACTGTCACTAAGCAACGGCGCTATCGACCAAGCGACTTACGATGCGCAATTGCTCGAAGTAGAACAATCATTGGCAGACGACTTGGGCAGCGAACAAACAAAACGTGGTTCCGCACGCAGTGAATTTGTCATAGCGGCCATTGTCACCCTTTTCATACCCATAGCATCGGGCGCTCTGTACTTGCATTTAGGCACGCCATCCGGCGTTGATTCACAAGCCATGCACAGCCTTGCTGTGCAAGCGCAAACGCAGGCGGCACAAGCATCAGCCCAAGCACCTGATTTAAATCAGCTGTTGCCAAACTTGGAAAAGAAACTTGAGGCCAACCCAGAAGATCGTGAGGGTTGGAAATTACTGGGCAAGAGCTATTTGCTCATCAGTGAATTTACCAATGCAAAACGCGCCCTGCTGAAGGCCTATGAGTTAGACGGTGATGATTCAGATTTACTCACGCAACTTGCAGAAGCCACTGCAATGGAAAAAGGTGGCGATCTGTCCGGCCAACCAACGGAATATTTAGACCGTGCATTAACCTTAACACCCGGACACGAAGGCAGCACCTGGTTAAGAGCTATCGCCAGTCAACAAGCTGGAGAGCACGAAGATGCTATTGCCCGATTACAATCCTTGCGCACAGGTGTCGCTGGCAACCCAAGCGCAATCGCAAGCATCGATGAGCTGATCAACAAATCAAAACAGGCACTCGGCTTAGCAACCGATACCACCGCACAGACAACAATACAGGCGACTCCGCAGACCAACGCAACGAACAATTCAACACCAAACGACTCAGGTGCATCAATCAGTGTGACCGTCTCATTAGCAGAGGGTGTCATTGAAAACGTAAACCCAACCGATACGGTTTTTATATTTGCCCGCGCGAGCAGCGGACCACCAATGCCGCTCGCGGTTGCAAGACACACTGTCAAAGACCTACCCATTAGCGTCGTATTAGACGATACGATGGCGATGATGCCGGCGATGACTTTAAGCCAGTTTCCTAAGGTCACCATTGGCGCAAGAGTGTCACCCAGCGGCAACGCTATAGCGCAGCCCGGTGATTGGTACGGAGAAAGAAACGACGTGGTCGTTGCAGATGTTCCACAGTTATCGTTGGTCATTGATACTAAAAAGTAAGCATCTATCTGGCGCAAGCTTGAATGCACTTTGGCGCTATGGCCACGGGCCGATAAACTGATAAATCTAACGCTCCCTTCTTTTTCGAGCATATCGGCATGCAGACTCTCGACTTTCATACGATGAATGTGTTTACCCATCACCCTTTCACCGGTAACCCGTTAGCCATTGTTCTTGACGCCGACGCGCTATCTGACCAACAGATGCAAACCATGGCGCGGGAATTTAATTTACCCGAAACCATTTTCATTCAATCACCTGTCAATAAAGCGCACACGGCCAAGGTGCGTATCTTTACCCCGGCAACTGAATTGCCGTTCGCTGGCCACCCAACCATAGGCTGTGCCATTTTTTTAGCCCAGCAACAGAACGCCAAGTTAGCAGAATTTAGCACGCAAATTTTACTTGAAGAGGAAGCTGGCTTGGTGCCGGTAAATGTTGTGCAAAGCAATGGCAAGGTCAATGCGCAGCTCAGCGCCCCGGTTATTCCGGAACCAGCTGCCAAACCAGCTGATACTAACGATGACATCAAGCTCGATGCAGCAACTGCCGCTTGTGCATTAGGCATAGCCGAATCAGATGTAGATACCCGTAACAGCCAACCCATGGCGCACACCGGTGGCCCTACCTTTTTGCTGGTGCCTTTAACGAATAAAGACACAGTTGCTAAAGTATGTGCACTCGAACCAATGAGCACGGACTTAAGCCAGGCTTATGCGGCAACTGGTATTTATGTGTATTACCTCGATACAAGCACTAAGGAAATTGATGCGCGCATGTTTGCGCCCGCCGCCGGCATACCCGAAGACCCAGCCACAGGGTCGGCTACGGCCCTGCTCGCATCTCAACTACTTGAGTCTAATCAACTTAGCAATGGTGAAAACGAATTTATCTTGCGCCAAGGCTACGACATGGGCAGACCCAGTGACTTATTACTGAGCATAAGCGTACACGACAATGCATTAGTCGACGTAAAAGTCAGTGGCTCATGCACACCGATTAGCTCAGGGAAGATGCGCATACCGTCGCACTAAACTTTTAGCTTACTCGAAGCTTGAGCTTAGGCTCTTTGAGACTCAATTTAGCTGGCTTTTTTGGGGAGCTTGAATTAGCGGTTTGTAAATCGGATTAATTAGTTATTTAGTTTGGTTTTCATGTACTTAACCAAAGCCGTGTTGTAGGAGCATTCTTCGTGATCGTAGATTGTTTGCTCAGTAATATTTTTCTTATTTAAGTCCAAGCCATTTTGAAGCAGTAAATCGATTAACGGCTGAAATTTATCTGCTGATTCAAGATAGCAAATCGACAAAATTAAAAATTCACCTGAGCTGTCTAACAGATTTGGCTTTGCGCCTTTGGCTAAAACATACCGGATATCTGCGAGTTGATCTGTGTCATCGTAGTACAGGTTTATCAAGCCAGATAACAATGAATAGCCGTTATCAGGAATATGGTTTATATCAGCCCCTTTAGCGATTAATTTTTCTAGCAAGGGGCGATTAAGCGTTTCAGCAGTAGATAAGTTTGAGATAGCACTATCACCTGTCCCGCTCTTGAGGCTTACGTCAGCACCTTGTTGTAAAAGCCAATCGGCGACAGTGTAGCTTTCGTAAGCGATGGCGCTCATCAGCAGGCTATCACCGTATTCATCTTGATAGTCAATGCTGACGCCATTGGCAATTAGTTTTTCTAGTGTTGTAGTGTCATCAGAAAATACTGAGTCAATGATTTTTTCTGATATTTCATACTTGCATTTGTATTCAGAATGAATGTGCTCCATCGCAGCATGAAGCTCGTTGGAGTAGTCGTTACTGGCTCTCAAGCCGCTCCAAAGCGTGGAAAAAAAGGAGGAATCAGTATTTTCTTCCAAGGCACTATCGATGTGCTCAGAGAACATCTTGCTCAACTTCTCGTTGGCCTTGCTCTCTTTGCTCATATAGTAATTGTGGGCGGCATTCGCACGTTTTTTTATGCTGTTGCCATCTATGGGTTTGCAAAGATACTCGAAGTATTCGCCTTTTTCGTGCTCTACAAAGAATTGAGATTCCCAAGCTTTGTAAAAAATCGCATTAAAGCTTTGATCTATCCTATCGAGCCTATCTTCCGAGCAACCCGTCAACAGTATAAAAACAATGAAAAGGCAATATACTTTAAAGCGAAATATCCTCAACGTTTTGCCTAATTAACTTCGTAATTCGTCGAAGAATTTCTTCACACCACCAAGCCAACTATGGGCCTGAGGGCTGTGCTTGGACGCATTCGGACCACTGATGGTCTCATGAAACGCCATGAGCATCTCGCGTTGTTCTTTGTTCAGATTTACCGGCGTTTCAACGCGAACTTTACACATTAAATCCCCAACCGGACCACCACGAACAGGCTTTACACCCTTTCCGCGCAAACGAAAAACTTTTTCCGATTGAGTGCCCGCAGGAATTTTCAACTTAACGCGCCCATCAAGTGTTGGTACTTCAAGTTCACCACCAACGGTTGCAGTAGCAAAGTTGATCGGCACCGTGCACTGTAAATCTGCGTTGTCTCTGGTGAATAACTCGTGCTCTTTAACGCTTATGGCTACGTAAAGATCGCCCGGTGGACCACCGTTCTCGCCAATCTCACCCTCGCCAGAGAGGCGAATC
>CALHOU010000076.1 GCA_938035945.1 uncultured Granulosicoccaceae bacterium | reverse complement strand
AAATTTGGCGAACGATTAAACCGACTAGGCGTCACTATTCTGAATAAAAAGATCAATGGTGCATGCCATGTTGATCGAAAGCTTGTAACAGGTGATAGCCCATTGGCGGCCAATGAATTTGGGAAGCTCGCCGCAAAATGCTTGTTACATGAGGTTGAAGGTTTATCGCAAAGTGTGGGCTAGTTAACGTCTAAGCTGTTGTTCAGTGCACACATAACCCCAACTAACTAGACTCTTTTTAATATGTGTCGATAACAAATCTATCCAATGGAAAAATCGGATTGCTCGCCGATTGGATTTGTTGCACATGCACAGTTCGGTACCGCCATATTACATTACCAAACATCAGTACTTCGGCTTGTTAGCACTCGCCTTACGAGCTTGTGCGCTGGCCATTCTGCCATTGTTACTGAGTATGTCTGCAGCGTTTGCAGCTGGTGTCGGTGAAAATGTATCCAATAAATGTTCTACTACCGATGTCGATTATTTTATCGATAACATCGTGCCTTCGGGTGCATGCACACTGCCAGGCGATACAATTCAGATCGCGTTTGACGTCAATATTTGGGGCAACCCAACTCGATACAACTTCACAACAGGTTATACACTCGCCAACGATCGGGTTCTTCAAGACATAGAATGCCTCAGCACCGGAATTGATGCAGATGGAGCTGGCTGTGATGATTACAATGGCAGTGGCAGCGAAGCCTCGCCGTTTGTAACTAGCTCCTTTTTTGATGTCTCATGTGATTTAGATAACAACGGTGCCATTGATCCAGTGTTGAACATCGATTTGTATGTCAGCATGAGTACGAATTCAGGGGCGTCAGGTTTGGAAATTGATTCGCCTAAATGTAAGCTGCAAACGGGCAATACGATACCGCTGTTACCCGCCAGCCTGACTCTTAATAAAACGGTGGTAAACGATAATAACGGTACCGCGCTCCCTAGTGACTGGACACTCAGCGCAAACATAGGCGGTGGTGCACCAGAACTTACTGGCGTCAGCGGTGTAACCAGCACCGATCTGGCCGCGGGAGATTACATCCTATACGAGCTTGGGCCGTCGAGTTACACCATGACCAATTTAACTTGTGACAGTGGTGTGTTTGACGCAGCGACAAATACCTTGTCTTTAGCACCCGGCGATGTGGTGCAATGTTCATTCACCAATGATGACGATATTCCCGTCACCACATTAACCCTAACTAAGTTGGTTATAAATGATCAAAGCGGGACACTTGGTGTCAATGATTTTAATTTATTAATCGATGGCATATCAGTTTCCAGCGGCGTCCCCAATGTCGTTGCCCATGATACTGATTTGTTGGTAAGCGAATCTGATACACCTGCCTATACAGAAGGTCGTTGGAACTGCGTTGATACAAGCGGCTTAACCACAGGCTTACCCACATCAGGCGATCCTTTCGGTACAGTTGTAAACTTACTAGAAGGCGCAACAGCTGAATGCAGTATTACGAACAACGATCAACCAGCAGATATAAAATTAACAAAGCAAGTCAGTGACGCAAGCGTTACACCGGGAAGTCTGGTGACCTATCAAGTGACAGTAGAAAACGTTGGCGCAGCCGAAGCCCGAAATATTGTCGTGACTGATGTTCTTACTGAGTTGTTGACATACGTAAACAATAGCATCAGCGGTGGTGATATCGCGGACGATTCTGACCCTGAAGGCGCCGGCTTGTCTTGGACCATTGGCGCTATGGCGCCCGGTTCAATCACCACCTTGAGCTTTCAGGCGACAGTGGGCGCTCTGTGACAGAGCATTAAGCATCTATAACAATTAGTTCGCGGCTCACATCACTCAAGCGTTCGCCACCACTTTCTGTGACCACAAACGGTTCTGAAATCGCCGCACCATAATTTTCAAGCCACATCCCTGACTGAAAGTGAAAACACATACCCGATTGCATCACCGTCTTATCTCCCGGTCGTAGGCTAGCGGTGCGTTCGCCCCAGTCCGGTGGATAATTTAAACCGATCGAATAGCCCACGCGGCTCTCTTTACTATAGCCATGGCGTTTAAGCACTGCCTGCCAGATGGCCTCGATTTCTTCACAGGTGACCCCAGGCTTGGCTGCCTCCAACGCACGGTCGCCACCTTCAACAATAACTTCAGCGAGTTTTTCAATTTCCGCTGGCGGTTTGCCCATGTGCATCGTTCTTGTCAATGGTGCATGGTAATGTCGGCGTGCCGCGCCAATTTCCATTACCACAAGACCATTATCAGGTAGGGGTTCTTCGGTCCAAGTCAGGTGCGGTGTACTGGTGCCTTCGCCAATCTGAATAAGTGGACAAAGGGATGTGTAGTCGCCGAACTTATTATCGTAGCCTGTGATCTGCGTATGATAGACATCGGCAATGATTTCAAACTGACGCACACCAGGTTTGATTCGAGAGATAGCCGCATTCATCGTATCGGTAACGATGCGGCCGGCCTCGCGCATGTACACCAGCTCGCTATCCGACTTCACCAATCGCGCCCAGTTAACGATTTCATGATTGTCCGAGATTGTCGCGTTCGGTAACCCTCTTACAATGTGCTGATGTGCGCGTGCCGTATAATAATGCGCATCGAACTCAACACCAATGCGCGATGATCCCCAACCGCGCGCATTCACCAAATCACATAATTCATCAAACGGGTGGCTGATTTGATGGTGCACCAAGTGTTCGCTAAAGCCAACAATATTCTCGTCTGGAATGTCTGTTGTAATACGCGCCGATTTAGCATCCTGTGCTCGGCCAAACCAAATAGGTGCGGATTCATCCAGGTGTACCAGCACCGCCTGAGGCACGTAAAAGGACCAGCCATCAAAGCCTGTGAGCCAACCCATGCTGGCCGGGTCTTGGCAGATCAACAAATCAAAACCGGCAGTTTGCATGCTATTTTTAACCTTGTTAATACGATGTTCGTATTCGGGTTTGTCGAATGGTTTTGTATAGCCCATGGATTAAGCTCCTTGGTTAACTAACTGTATTCATATAAGGATGATCGAACTGGATCACCGTATCAACAAACGCCCAATCTCTGGTGGCTTTTTTGAACACCCGTGGCGCATCGGGATTGCCCATACCGCTTCTGATTAGCTCAGTCTATCTTTTTATGTAAGTGTGATTGATTCGAAATAGCGAACGGCATTTCAATTATTAATAGCCTGACAGGATTACTGCCAGTCAATGATGACTAACCTAGAGTGGTAACCCAAACCCCATTAATACAAGACTATTTCTCAAAAACGAAGGTAATAGTCCACATTCAATTCCAAGCTTATAGAAAATAGTACTTCCATCATTCATCTATCCATTCAGCCATAAAGCTAACCTGAATTTGCGTAGTCCGTCCGCCGATTACCGTAGTTCATCGGGGAAGGAAAAGATTGTTCGCTGTTTCGAATCCAATCGAAGGACAATAATTATGACAAATGATAAAGCAGGAAGACGGCTACTACTAAAAACGGTATTCGCAGGTTTCACATTCCAAGCCTATGGGCAATTGGCAGAGGCTCACTACCCTACTCTTCCGTTACCATTAACGGATAAGCCCATTACGTTGTATAACATTCACACTAAAGAAACGCTGTGCATAGATACCAGTCAACCCATTGAAAATGTATTTGAAACACTGGTGAAGGTTAATCACTTTTTACGTGATCACAGACAAAACGCTGCACATGCCATGGATGTTAATTTGCTATATCAACTGGGCGAGCTACAAACTCGGTTAAACAGTGAGGCTACGTTTGAAATCATAGCAGGCTATAGAACAAAATCGACCAATGAATTATTAAGACGAGGCAGTAAAAACGTAGCCAAAAACAGCTACCATCTGCAGGGACGAGCACTAGATCTTCGCTTGCAAGGAACACAGATTCACTTGCTAAAAGATGCCGCTGTATCGATGCAGGCTGGTGGTGTTGGTTATTACGCGAATTCGAATTTTATACACTTGGATACTGGGCCGGTTCGTTATTGGAGTGCCTAGCTATATCATCCACAAACGACAAAAACTGAGTGCAGATGTGGCATATTAGGTACAGGTTGCTTATATGCCATCATTTGCGGTGAGACTTCAATTTGCAAACAGGGCTCAGACCGTCCAAATCCAGGCTGTCGCACCTATCTTTGGGCAACTGAAAGGTCTAAAAGCAACAGTTAATAGGTCGGCCCGACCACTACCACCACAACAGCTTTGCTCAAAGAGCTTCCCACAGAAGGCGCTTTGCGTTACGCGATTTAACAGTTCCGTTATCAACTAAACTAATACCTTCTGACATCGAGCCGATATCGGCTTATAGTAGTGAAGCGTATTCCAACCAGTAGATAATCGCGTAGTGGACCTTACATAATGACAATGGTCAATAGAGTCACAAGTGACTTCAATGAGAGCACTGATGCCAATGGCAATTGGCACGAGGCGTGGTCTCCTGTGCTCAGTGCGCTGAGCCACTTCAGCCCTGAACAAATAACCCACTGCCAGCAAGATTTGCAGCGCCGTTACCGGGAGAATGGTCTGGCATTTGGTGCCACTATTCGTCGCAAGGCAGGCATTCGCCCTTGGCAGCTCGATTTAATGCCACAAATGATGGCAGCAGCAGATTGGAAAACCCTTGAAAGCGGCCTGATACAACGAGCCAGGTTGAAGGCAGCTTTGCTCAAAGATCTCTATGGTGAGCAGAAAGTTTTGACCTCGGGCATTGTTCCTGCGAAAGCGGTATTTGCCCATGCCGGATTTGTCGAGGCAGCCGTTGGGGTGCCTGTCTTCGATTCCATGCCGCTGTATAACGCGGATGTGTCGCGCTCGCCTTCTGGTGCGTGGTACGTAGCCGATGATATTTGCCAGGCGCCTGACGGCATCGGCTACGCGTTGGAAAATCGGCTTATACTCTCGGGTGTGCTACCGGGGCTTTATCGACACTCTCGAGTACGCCGGGTTGCGGAATACTTCAAACATATGCGAGGCGTGCTGTTTAATCGGGTAGACAGTAACGCTCGGTGCGTTATTTTGGGTTACGGCGCATCGCATCATTATCACTATGAACAAGCCTACCTATCGAAATACTTGGGTTATACGCTGGTGCAGATCAACGATCTGACAGTACGTGGTAAACATGTATGGTTGAAAACAGTCGATGGGCTTCAACAAGTGGATGTCATCTTTCGGTTTATCGATGACGCGGATACCGATCCTTTAGCTGGTAATGGTAATAACACACAGGGTGTGGCTGGCTTACTGCATTCCGTTCGCGAAGGCGGTGTCGTTGTCGTAAACCCGTTTGGTGTAGCGGCGGTCGAGAATCCCGCATTTAATGCCTGGTTACCCGAGCTTTGTGAATTTCTGCTTAACGAAAAAATAGAACTATTAGGTACGCCTACATATTGGCTTGGCGATGCTCAGCATAAACAACTCGTAGATAAACGATTTGCCAATTTGCTCTTTCGCGATATCAATACACGCTCCGCACTGCTCGATCCATCATTGATGTCTGACAAGGAATTGCGTGAATTACAAACAAGTATAGAAATTCGCCCCGAGCGTTACATCGCCCAAGAACGTATTGGTCGATCATCAGCTCCGACACTCATCAACGCGCAGATTGAATCCCGACAGTTAACGATGCGGGTCTATCTTATGAAAAAGGGTAACTCATACCGTGTTATGCCAGGCGGCCTGGGGTTGCTCGACGACCAGACTGGTGAGGCTCGGCGCAAACTTCGCGACATGGAGTCAAGTAAAGATGTTTGGGTCGTGTCTGATAGGTCAGTACCCTATGAGACGCTTCTGCAGAAAAATACAAACACCTTGCCATTTCGAATTGTCGATGGTGAGTTGCCTAGCAGTGTTGCCGAGAGCCTGTTTTGGTTAGGGCGTTATGCAGAACGTATTGAAGGGTCAGCTCGCGTGCTGTTAGGCGTGTGTTTGCACTTAAGATCTGATGAGCGATTTGAGGATGAGGCGTCTTCAAAAGCGTCTCTAAACGCGTTGCTAGAATCAACCACGCTTGTAACCGGTACGCGTCCAGGTTTTGTCGGCGAATCCCGAGTTAAAATAATTGACAAACCCGACAAAGAGCTTATTCGTTTGTTATCCGATTCGGAAATGGCCGGGTCAATACCGAATACGCTGGAAAGTCTTAGTTATAGTGCTGCAAGGGTACGCGATCGCCTCTCTCGCGATATGCTTCGTGTTATTAATTCACTTGAGGACTATCACACCGATTTGGAAAATTGGGATCTGCAAAACATGGTGCTCGACGGCGTTACACTGAATTCCGCCATTGAGAAATTGAATGCTTTGGTGTTTTCAATAGCAGCTCTATCAGGCCTGGCTCGAGAGAACATGACACAAGGCGATGGCTGGCGTTTTCTACAGCTTGGCAAACGCATTGAGCGCACCTCACAAACCAATGCGATGCTGTCTAATGTATTTACAGACTATCAAGATAATAACTTTGCACTCGAAGACTTGCTTAGTGTGCTGTGTAGCGACATGACCTACCGTAGCCGATACCGAACATTAATCGAACCAGCGCTGGTGTTGAGCTTGTTAGTCGCTGATGAGACTAATCCACGGTCTTTGGGCTACCAGTTAAAAAAGCTTGAATCACAAATACAGTTATTACCCGGAAGGCGAAAACGAGATTATCAAGAGCCGGCTATACGAGCGGCCGTAGAGGGCTTAGCAAGAATCAGGTTATTAGACCCAATTGACATGCTACGCGAAGGTAGCGAAGTTAAGCTAAAGCAATTTTTTAGCGCGATGGGTAATTTGCCTGATGATATTGCAAATGCTATATCGGCTCAATATTTCACCCATACAGAATTGCCCAATATTCTATACAGTGGTTTTGATATTGTTGACGAGCCCACTGGCCAGGCGCCTAAAAAGTGAAACTGCAAATCCGGCATAAAACCCGATACGAGTACGCGGGCAGAGTATCGCATTCCGTTAATCAATTGTGTGTGATACCAAGAAATACACCTTTCCAACAATGTTTAAACAACACATTGCGCGTTTCACCAACGCCAGAAAAAATTTATACATGGAAAGATAGCTTTGGAAATTCTCAGGCACACTTCGGCATAGAGGAAAGTCATGACCAATGCGTAGTTGAGTCTGTGTCATTAGTCGAAACACTCGCACTGGAAGCGGTTGTTTTGCCTGCTGAAGACAACCTTTCACAAAGTCTGCAATCACTAAAGAGCGACTTAAGTGAGGACGGTCTGTTAGCCCATAAATGCCTGCTCCCATCCCAGCATGTTAATCAGTTGCACGGCACAGCGGAATTGGTTAAACGATTAAAAAAACAAAGCGACTCAGTAGCCGGGTTTTCAAATAGTTTGATGACGTGGATATTTAACGAATTTGATTATGATCCAAATTTTTCAACGGTAGTTACAACGACACAAAAAGCCTGGGATGCGAAGCGTGGCGTTTGTCAGGACTTTGCCCATGTCGCATTGGCGATATTACGTGAGGCCGGTATTCCCGCTCGTTACGTCAGTGGTTATTTGGAAACACTTCCTCCTCCGGGACAAAAGAAACTGCAAGGCAGCGATGCGTCTCACGCCTGGTTTTCTGTGTACTGCCCAAAACATGGCTGGATTGACTTTGACCCCACTAACAATAAACGGCCAGATCAGCAATACGTCACAACTGCATGGGGCAGAGATTACGCCGATGTAGCACCACTAAAAGGCGTTGTTTACGGCGGCGGTAGTCAAATTGTTTCTGTATCGGTTGACGTTAGTAGAGTAGATGGGGCAATCTATATGGTGTCTGAAGCCAAATAGGTTAAGCACATCTACTTAACAATTGATATCGGATGTCTCGAATGAGCAGCTGCTGGTCTGGCTATCAAACGGATTTCCACGATGAAATGCTCGATAACAATGGTAAACCTCGGTTAGCCAGTGTTGCTTTATTTAACTATCTCGATAGCTTATCTAGCGAAGAATTAAACGCGCGTAAACAAGCTGCCGATCTTGCTATCAGACAAATGGGCATTACTTTTTCGGTGTATTCCGAAGCGGGTAATATCGATAGAGAGTGGCCATTTGATATCGTTCCCAGAATTATAGAAAGTCGCGAGTGGGACCACGTTCATAAAGGGCTGGAGCAACGCCTCAAAGCGCTTAATCACTTTATCGATGACCTCTATCATCAGCAACAAATAGTCAAAGACGGTATCGTGCCCGCCGCATTATTTTCAAGTTCACAAAATTTTAGACAGCAGTGCGCCGGCGTTAAACCACCTCATGGCGTGTGGGCGCATATTTGTGGCAGTGATTTGGTTCGCGATAGCGACGGCGTGCTATATGTGCTCGAGGATAACCTGCGTGTTCCGTCTGGCGTCTCTTATATGTTGGAGAACCGGGCGGTTATGAAACGTACCCTTCCCGAAGTTTTCAAAGAATGCACCGTGTTGCCAGTGAACGATTACATTCAAAATTTACGACAAACGCTGTGCTCATTGAGTGAAAGTTATCAACCCGTTCTTTGTGTGCTTACGCCTGGTGTGTTTAATTCGGCATATTTTGAGCACGCCTTTCTGGCACAGCAACTCGGTGCCGTGTTGGTTGAAGGCAGTGATCTGGTAGTTGATGATGATGACTGCGTGTACATCCGAAACGTAGAGGGTTTTCAAAAAGTTGATGTTATCTATCGACGGGTTGACGATGAATTTTTGGATCCCGAAGTGTTTAGAGCGGACTCCACACTGGGGGCACGTGGCCTGATGAGAGCCTGGAAGGCGGGCAACGTAGCTATCGCCAATGCGCCGGGCGCCGGGGTCGCTGATGACAAAGTTGTCTACACCTATGTGCCCGATATTATTCGCTATTATCTAAACGAAGAACCCGTACTTCCCAATGTACCTACGTGGCGTTGTGAGGACGAAGAGTCCCGGGAGCATGTACTTGCCAATCTTAGTTCATTAGTGGTAAAGCCTGCTAACGAGTCGGGCGGATACGGCATGTTGGTTGGGCCACATTCAACGACGGAACAATGCGAAGAGTTTGTCACACTGATTAATCAAAACCCACGCAATTACATTGCACAACCGACACTAGGATTGTCTACCTCACCAACTTTAACGGATAAAGGTATTGTTGCAAGGCATGTCGATTTGCGACCATTTGTACTACAAGGTGAATCTGTGGAGGTGACAACAGGCGGATTGACTCGCGTTGCGATGGTAGAAGGCTCGTTGGTGGTGAACTCATCCCAAGGTGGTGGTAGCAAGGACACGTGGATAGTAGACACGACTGATCGCGCGGATGCAGATGCTATGCGTGAACCGGAATCCAGATAATGTTGTCACGAGTTGCCAACCATGTTTATTGGCTAGGACGCTACCTAGAGCGTGCTGAGGGCATGACGCGCACCATGAGCGTGCACGATCAAATGCTGATGGATTTAAGTGAATTTGAGCGTACGCCAACCTGGTATCAATTGATTACCATCAACAGCAATGAACAAATATTCGCAGAGCACTTTGATGAGCTAACCGAACAAAATGTACTGCAGTTTTTAACCACCAGTTTAGATAACCCAAGCTCAATAGCAAGCACGTTAGCCGGTGTGCGCTATAACTTGCGAGCGTGCCGTTCAATTGTCCCAAAGTCAATGTATGAGCTGGCAAACCAAGTCTGCTTAGAAGCCGCAGACGTATCGAATAACAATGTTACACACGCTAAAAGACGCAGTTTTCTACGAAGTGTCGAGCTTCAGCTGTTGGCTGTATCGGGTGCGGCTGCCGGAGGCATGAGCCGTAACGAGGCGTTTCTGTTTATGCGCATTGGCCAAGTTATTGAACGAGCGGATATGACATCACGCATCCTCGATGTGCGCTCGGCAAATCTGATTAGAAATCAAAATAAAGAGAGCCTTACCCCGTTCGAGAATACTCAATGGGTAGCCATACTTCAATCCTTGAAAGCCTTTCAAATGTACATGTCTGAAACTCGCCGCCCGATAAACGGACCGGACGTACTTAACTTTGTGCTCAAGAACCTAGAGCATCCCAAATCAGTTCGATTCTGTATTCAACGACTAGCCGGTTTTATAAAACGTTTACCTGGCACAGATGACCTCCAACTTCAGGTGGCACAGTTGTTAAGCAAAGTCGATCAAGCTGATGTTCATCAATTAACAAAAGATCAAGCAGAGCTGCATAAATTCATGGATTCTTTGCAAATCGCGTTGGCAGGAATAGCCGATAGTTTCAGCACCCATTTTTTTCCAGATCCAGAACAAGAACCTGTTCAGGAGAATGAAGAACCCCTTCAGAACGATCAAGTACAAACTCAGGAACAAAAATAATAATGGGTATTAAGGTTGCTCTTAATCATTGGACGCACTACCAGTACGATCGATCAATTTCATTGGGGCCACAGGTTGTACGGCTAAAGCCAGCGGCACATTGCCGAACCAAGATTCTGTCCTATTCCCTGCGCGTCACACCAGAAGAACATTTTATAAATTGGCAACAAGACCCCTTTGGCAATTATCTGGCTCGGTTGGTTTTTCCCGACAAGACCAAGGAGCTACGCATCGAAGTTGATTTACTGGTCGACCTGACGGTTATTAACCCATTTGATTTCTTTGTGGAGCCTGAAGCCGAACAATACCCGGTTAAATACAATGACGATATTAAACGTGAGCTGCAGCCGTACCTTGAACCCATGGATAAGCACCCATTGTTGGAGGCTTGGCTAGCTAAAAACAAACCGCTGGACGCACCGATTAACGATTGGTTAGTAGAGCTTAATCAATGCGTGCAAAAAGATATCTCATACAATCTGCGCATGGAACCCGGTGTACAAACTATTGGCGAAACACTAACTATTCGCAGCGGCTCTTGTCGTGATAGTGGTTGGTTGTTAGTGGAGGCGTTACGTGCATGTGGCCTCGCTGCTAGATTTGTGTCAGGCTATCTGGTGCAGCTTACGCCAGATGAAAAACCGATAGGCGATGGTCCAGCTGGTACAGATAAAGACTTTACCGACTTGCACGCATGGGCAGAAGTTTACTTGCCTGGCGCTGGGTGGGTAGGCCTTGACCCAACATCAGGGCTGTTTGCCGGAGAGGGCCACATCCCATTAGCTTGCACACCAGCCCCTTCAAGTGCTGCACCTATTTCCGGTGCCACTGATAAATGTGAAACTGAATTCAGTTATAGCAATACGGTTGCACGCATTGATGAGCAACCTCGAGTAACCAAGCCACTCAGCGATGAAGCTTGGGAGCAGGTATTAAAATCAGGCGCAACAGTGGACAAGCGTTTGGAACAACAAGATATGCGTTTAACCATGGGTGGTGAGCCAACGTTCGTCTCCATCGACGATATGGAGAGTGATGAATGGAATACAGCAGCCCTTGGTGAAAAAAAACTCGAACTTGCCAGCAATTTAATGAAGGGAATGCAGGACGCTTATGGCAAAGGTGGCATTACCCAATTTGCACAGGGCAAATGGTACCCAGGCGAGCCAACACCTCGTTGGGCGTTAACATGTTACTGGCGCTCAGATGGTAAGCCACTATGGAGCGACTCCAGTTTATTAGCCATGCCTGGCGGGGCCAACAACCCAGGTGCAAGTAAAAAAGGCGGTAACAAAACTCGCGAGAAAGTGGTGCCAGCCTTTATGGAGGCGTTGATTGCTGAATTGGGTTTATCCAATAAATTTGTGCGCGAATTGTATGAAGATCCATTACACCATCTTCAGCTTGAAAGTATGCTGCCCGAAGGCAAAAGCTTAGCATCGCTAAAACTGGGTGATGATACCGAACGCTGGATGCTGGCGAGAAAGTTGAGTCAAGGTTTGGACAATCCGACGGCATGGTTGATACCGCTGCGTCATACGTCTAAGGGTTGGATAAGCTGCTTCTGGCCATCTCGGCGAGATGAATTGTTTCTCATTCCAGGCGACTCTCCAGCAGGATTGCGCTTACCCTTAGATAGTTTACCAAACCCCTTCGACCAGCACGATGAAGCCGTACACGCGTTTCCTGAAGACGCCTTTGATCCGCAGGACCCACTACCCGATCCGAAGAAGTTAAAAAAACCATCGGCTAAAAGTACCAGTGCTGAGTATAAAGGCGTGTTTCCCACAGCACTGTGTGTAGAAGTGCGTGACAATGATTTGTATTTGTTCTTGCCTCCATTGCGAAGCGCAGGCAGTTATGTCACTTTGCTGGCGGCTATAGAGCGAGCGGCTAGCCAAGTTGGTACTCGTTTGATTATTGAGGG
This sequence comes from uncultured Granulosicoccaceae bacterium, assembly GCA_938035945.1. Taxonomy (GTDB): domain Bacteria; phylum Pseudomonadota; class Gammaproteobacteria; order Granulosicoccales; family Granulosicoccaceae; genus Granulosicoccus. Next base: position 15,378 of record CALHOU010000076.1, on the reverse strand, counting down.
ATATGAACCGCCACATGATGCGCGGCTCAAAAATTTCAGAATCACACCAGACCCGGGTGTAATAGAAGTCAATATTCACCCAAGCCGCACCTTTACAGAACTCGTTGATAAGACCGAAACCTTGTATGAACTTGCCAAGGAGTGCCGCCTGTCAGCTGAAAAATTTATGCTTGACGGCAGGCACACGGGCACCGGCGGTGGCAACCATGTCACCTTTGGCGGTGAAAAACCTGGTGATAGCCCGTTTCTGAGAAGGCCTGATTTGCTCGGCAGCGTTATTACTTATTGGCAGCACCACCCTGCTTTGTCTTATTTGTTTTCTGGCATGTTCATTGGTCCCACTAGTCAGGCGCCGCGTTGCGACGAGGCAAGAGTTGAAACTTTATATGAATTGGAAATGGCGCTACAACGTTTGCCGCAGCCTGGCGATGACGATCAATCTGAACCTCAGCCTTGGTTAGTTGATCGCTTGTTAAGGCACTTATTAATAGATTTAACGGGTAATACGCACCGAGCCGAAATATGCATAGATAAGCTTTACTCACCTGATAGCCCAACAGGCCGACTGGGTATCGTTGAACTCAGAGCGTTTGAAATGCCTCCGCATGCGCGCATGAGTGTAGTTCAAGCTTTGCTTCTACGCGCTTTGCTAAGTCGATTTTGGGATAAGCCCTATACGGGAAAGTTAATACGTTGGGGCACCGAGTTGCATGATCGCTTTATGCTGCCACACTACCTATGGAAAGATCTGCTCGATATTGTTGACGACGTACAAGACAGTAATTTCGAATTTGATGCGCAGTGGTTGAAAGCATTCTGGGAGTTTCGTTTTCCTTTGTACGGAACTCGGTACGTTGGAGACATCATGCTTGAACTTCGCGCAGCAATTGAACCGTGGCACGTACTGGGTGAAGAGGCCACCGGATCTGGCACTGCACGGTATGTGGATTCATCTATGGAGCGATTACAACTACGGGTAACAGGGCTTATTGACGAACGTTATAAAATTACCTGTAACGGCCATGCCTTAGCAATGCGAAGCACGGGTGAACATGGTGAGTATGTTGTTGGTGTTCGTTACCGAGCGTGGCAACCATCGTCTTGCTTACATCCGGACTTGCCGGTCAACGTGCCGTTAGTGTTTGATGTCATTGACACTTGGAAAGGACGCAGCTTAGGCGGGTGTGCGTATCATGTGGCACATCCTGGTGGAAGAAGTTCAGACGATTACCCCGTCAATGCTAACGTAGCCGAGTCCAGACGCTTGGCACGTTTCGAACACGATATGCATACACCCACTTCAGTGGAGCAACAGCAAGACAACTTCAGTACGGCTGGCTTTTTTAACGATGTTAAAGCAACAGATGGGATTAAACCGATTACTGAACTACCTGCAAATCCGGAATACCCGCACACTGCAGATCTACGTAAATCGTGGTGATACAATAATCCAGCTATGGCACAAACGATTAAGCGCTGGCCATTGAAGGCATGTTATTTCTAGCGAGATTGGGCCACTTCCAAGTTCGCGCCTTTTAACTAATTGATGCACCCCAATGACGATATTTTTTCGCCTATTAATTATTGCCCTGCTCACTGCAATCACAAGCGATGCTTTTGCACAAAGCGCTATTGCGGTTCCCGAGACTGACAGAACAACACAATTAAACGTGGTTCAATCCGTCCTTGACGCCAAGTTGATGGAAAGAAAAGCGCTGCGGGATAAAATCCTGGTTGCAGAACCGGATGACGTGACTGATCTGGAAGTCCTGTTGAAAGAAACTAATGTAGAAATCGCCGAGCTAAGGGAATCGTTTGAGCAAATTGCCGTTGGGTCAGTTGATCTTGGCATTTTTAGTACAGAGACCGAGGAGTTCAATTGGCGCACAGAAATGACCGAAGTGATGATGCCTATCATCAGAAACCTGCAGTCGCTGACCGAAAAACCACGAAAAATCGAAGCACTTAGATCTCAAATTGCACAGAACAACGAGCAACTACAAGCCGCCAACCAAGCAGTACTGGCAATTGAGGAAAGCATCAGACTGGCCAACAACGAACCCACAAAACTTGCGTTAAACGGCTTGCAAACCAGTTGGAAAGAACAGGCGCAGGAGATACAGCGCAGTACTGATGTGGCAAAAGTTAAATTGAATAACCTGCAAAAAAGCAATGGCAGTTTTTTCGAATCGTTCAAGTCTGGACTTATGGGGTTTATTACTGGCCGAGGCCTCACTATCTTATTAGCTATTGCCGCAGCTCTAGCGGTTTGGTATGCAGCGAAATTAGTCACCAAGCTACTGTTAACGAAATCGCGAGGCGAAGCTGTAAAAACCTACCGCACTCGACAACGCTTAGTGCAATACGGATTCAACCTACTCACCGCTCTAACAATGGCAATCGCGGTAGTGGTGGTTTTCTATATTCGTGGAGATGTACTGTTACTTGGTGTTGCACTATTACTCGCTGGCGGTGCCATTCTGGGTCTTCGTCACACCATCACCCGGTTTATTTCTGAAGCGAGGCTGCTACTTAATCTTGGCTCAATACGTGAAGATGAACGTGTCGTGTATAACGGACTACCGTTTAAAGTAACCCAATTGAACATGTACTCCATATTGAAAAACCCAGAGCTCACCGGAATAGTGAGACTGCCCTTAGAAAGCATGATGAGCATGATTTCCCGGCCGGCCGGCAACGAAGTCTGGTTCCCAGCGTCTAAGGGAGATTACATTATGATGCCTGACGGAAAATTATTAGAAGTAATTGCTCTGACCACAGAGTTGGTTCAACTTCAGAATCTTGTCGGTACAAAAACATCGGTTCCAGCAGCTGACTTCTATAACATGACATTCGACAATATCACGCGCGGTGAAAAGTTTGCCATCACCAGCACATTCGGCGTTGGTTACTCACATCAAAGTATCAGTAACGACAACATTCCCGATGCCTTGCAACAATCGGTCGCCGCCGCACTGGCAAAAACTGATTTTGCTGAGCACGTGATATCCGTGGCGGTAGAACTCAAAGAGGCAGGGGCTTCATCACTGGATTATTGGGTTTGCGTGACAATGTCCAGCGACGCTGTTCGTTCTTATTTTAAGATTAACAGAATAGTTCAGCAAACCTGCGTAGCGACATGCACAAAAGAGAATTGGGATATTCCGTTCCCGCAGTTAACTATACATAATCAGTAGTGAGGGTTGAGCGCCATAGCAAAAAGTAGATTGTTTCTAAAAGATCAGAACCAATTATCCGAATCTGTGGGTTTTGAGCAAGTTTAATTAATATCTGATGGTACTCAACCGATAAGTTGAGTATGCGAAATACAACATCGGTAAGAACCACTATCGCGATGCTCACAAGCGTCTTTGTGCTGTCGGCGTGCAATGGCGGCAGCTCGCCCGATCAACCAGCAATTAGCGAATCAACAGGTGGATCGGCAACCGTTGGTGTGCCCGGTATAGGTTCAGCGATTCCAAGCACTGAGACTCCGGTCACAGAATCACCCACTACGCAAAACCCTACTGATGAAAACCCTATTACCGAAACCCCACCCAATGCATCACAAACACCGGCGCCCGAGCTGACGGAATCCAATAGTGGGACTGACATATCGGTGCAGCCTAATAGAGCACCATCGATCAGCGGCTCCCCTGCGATAAGTGTTGAGGTAGATTCGAATTATTCGTTTATACCCACAGCTATCGATCTTGATGGAGATACGCTGACCTTTAGCGTGGAGAATCTTCCCACATGGGCAGTGTTTGATAATACGACAGGCTCTCTAAACGGTACACCTGACTACACCCAGTTCGGCACTCACCAAAATATCGTGATCTCCGTTGAAGACCAACTTGAACAAACGCAACTCGCTGCGTTCTCTATCAATGTAACAATGGACGAAGTAGAACTAGCATTGATCAGTGGAGATGCTTCGGTTGTTCGTATGTCCAGTCAAATAGAAGATGCACTGCTTGACGAAATCACCGCCGCCACAAATTTGCACTCAGCTGACATAGCGCAGATCTACAATCTCAATACTGATGGAACAGCCAAATCAGATGGATCTAGCCTTACAGCGATCGATTGGAACCCGACACATGATGCAGCGATACTCAGCGCAGAGTTTGGTGAAAACGCTAACTTAATGCTCACCAATGCTGTGAGTGTGGATACTCACGACGTTGCGGTACGACCATTGGCTGTGATCGGCAAATCCAACGCACGATACATCGTGATGGGTGGTAACCCAATGCGTAATTATCGACGAAATAGCACATCGTTAAACGAACAGATGCATCAGTATCTTGAAAATTCCTTATCGTGGCTAATCGATAGAGATGATCTTAAAAACGCCCCAAGCTCGATAGTAATAGCACAGCTTGAACAAAGTTATTACTTCCCTGACGAACTCGCTGTTCGAGAATGGTTGGATGAACGCTATCCCACACAATTTACTTACAATGATCAAAATGCCTGCGATGCGGATGCACTTGCCAACTGCCTCAGTAAGAGCACCGACCTCCTTATTCTTTCCAATAACCTAGACACTGGCGATGCTGAAAAAGAGTCGATCATCATAAACGCGGTAACAACAGCAATGCAACAAGGCGTCCCGGTGTTGTACATGCATGTTGATGGTGGTAGCAATTCATTATCAGATGCACTGCTCCCCATTTTTGAGGTAAAGCATGCCGCTGATAACTATTGGAATCGCCTGTCGCTTAGTCACTACGATACATCTGTTTATCTAGGCAATTTGACCCCTGAAATCGCGAGCGTACAAACCATGGTAAGCAATTTCCGTCAGTCGGACTTTGCTGTTGACTGGAGCACGTGCGACCCAGACAATCCAGAAAACTGTCGCAACAACACAAGCCTCTACACACAGTTTTTAGATGGCGCAAGTGCTGCAAGATCATTGTTAAGAGCTAGAGATAAAAACAAATCAAATGTTTTCGCGAGCCAGACTAAATACCGCTTTACCAAGTTACTCGCCTTATTAGGCGATCATTACCGTACGGGTGTGAGCTTTCCAATGGATAGGACGAACACACCCAGTACCGAATTTTTTCGCGCCTACTACGCTGATCACGCTACCTATCAATACCGGCATACGCTTGGCATGTGGTCAGATCTGGGCAACTATAGTCGGAGCGACTTTTCACACATTACTCCTACCAACAGAACGGTTAATCACATTTCAAAGCGTCATTTTAAGTCGACTGGCGCCTACGCGATTCCAGGCCAAGTGGTTACCGTAACTCGCAATGACAACAGTGATGTGGTCGTAAAAGTGCGAGTAGGTACACTCCGAGATGGCTCGACACGAATCTTCGCCAATGATGGGTACAAACGCCCTCGACTCCTACAAAATCAATCCATGTCGATCGAGCACGGTGAAACCATCGAATTTATCTCAAGCAAAGGTGGACCATTGCAACTTGAGTACGATACTAACGACCTGCCTGTTGAAATTGTATTTGAAAACATTGGCGAACACGCCTATTGGTCGAACGATGCCGATGATGCCAGCTTCGCGGCCAAACTTGCTGCTAACGAATTTGACTGGGCGGAATTAGCAGCACCTAGTTTTGAAGTGCATTCCAAGCTGGATAAAATGATCGATTCCATGAACGACCCGATGTTTGGCCCTAGTGGCGGCACGCCGAAGGAGCTCTCGGATGCCACTATGCGCTATGTGCATAACTTCCCTCATGTGCTGGCGGGATTTAAAGGCACTGGTGTGGATGTTGTGGATGAGATTCACCAATTTGCTGCAGATAATTCACTCGACATCGCAAACCTTGATCTGATTAAGCACATGAATGCCGATCAAGCAAGCTGCGGATACGGCTGCTCCGGAAATCCTTATGATGCGTATTGGTCTTTCTCCCCTATTGGCCACGGCGACATACATGAGCTGGGCCATGGTTTAGAGCGCGATCGATTTCGTTTTCAGGGCTGGCAGGGACATTCAACAACCAACCCATATTCGTATTACACCAAGAGCCAGTACTTTAAAGATAGCGGTGAAGACCCAAACTGTCAGTCATTGCCGTTCCAAGAGAATTTTGAAGTGTTGCAGGCAAGCCTTGCTGCTGCCGACCCTACTGCCTACATGAAGACCAACCTATGGACAGATCCAAATTGGAACACGAGTGTGGCTATGACGATTCAGATGATGATGGCTGCACAAGACAATGGCGCATTAACTGATGGTTGGCACCTGCTAGCACGCATGCACATTATTGAGCGAGAATACCAAAAGGCCATTCGCAACGACACCGAATGGGCGGCTAAACGAGTTGGGCTTGGAATGGACATGTACGATCGTACCTCTGCAAAAGAGATGAACAAAGAAGACTGGTTATTGATTGTTATATCGCACGCAACCGGCTTCGATATGCGCGCCTACTTTGATGTTTGGGGTCACGTATACACAGCACCGGCCGCAGCGCAGGTTGCTGCAATGGCACTCCCTTCCATGCCGATAAACTACTACGTAAGTAGTGCTAAGGGGTACTGCAAAGGTGAAGGATTTGATGGCAGTAAGCTACCTATTGATGGCATAGCTACTTGGCCCACAACGCCGTAGGTTTATGTCAGTTGCACACTGGTCTATTTCACGGTGGATACACGCTTGTTGTAGACTGAACACACCAAATACAAACCAACAACCATCGGTATCGTCGTGGAGCAAACGACGCGGTTCATCCTTCTGGTTTTACACTCACCCTTTTTCAACCCAGACGCATTACGGCCAACAAACTTCATAGAAATACATTAGTTAGTGCTGGGTTTTCATGTAGTGCTGAACCCTAAACGCCTGACGCAATCCGTGGCGATCTTCGCTTGACAGCATGCGTAGAAACTTACACTATTCCTATTAAGATCATAAAATTAAGCCGAACTCTCATATCAAACTCGATTCCACTGCTCGCGCTTTTTTGTCCGAGAATCTCCGATAGACTCCGGAGAGACAGCACATTGGTGCTTTCTATGATCACCGCCAACCGCACTGGCTTGCCGCACACACATCTTGCGGCTATCAAAATGCAAAACCATAAGACAAATAAATGTCTGAACGAAGTCCAATTACTACAAGGAGAATAGAAATGCTGAAATCACTAAAGTTGTTAGCTGCTAGTGCGCTGCTGTCCATGGGGATTGCCTCGTCGACCTCAGCGCAAGAGCTGAATTTTTTCACGATTGGCACTGGGGGAACATCGTTCACCTATTACCCGGTTGGTGGTGTTATTGCGAACGCCATTTCCAAACCACCAGGATCGCGTGAATGCGGGAAAGGTGGAAGTTGTGGTGTTGATGGTTTAATCGCGTCAGCGGTGTCCTCGCGTGGTTCAGTTGATAACATTAACGCGATCATGTCCGGTCTTCGCAATTCGGGCTTCGCACAATCTGACGTGGCTTATTGGGCCTATACCGGAACAGGCACTATGGAAGGAACCGATCCAGCCACAGACCTACGGACAATTGCAGCCCTTTTTGAAGAGCACATTCATCTTGTAACGCTTGAAGGAGCGGGCATCAATTCCGTTGCCGATCTTAAAGGTAAGCGCGTCTCTGTCGATGAACCCGGATCCGGTACTTACGTGGATGCAGGATTAATTCTTGGAGCCTTTGGTATGACGCTCGACGATATAAAAGAGGAAAACCTAAAAGGTTCAGCCGCAACCGAAGCACTGCGCAACGGCAAGGTAGATGCTCTTTTCATTGTTGCAGGTTACCCAACGGGCGCATTGGTTGAACTGGCTTCGGCTGCCGACATGAAGCTTGTGCCGATTGATGGCGAAGGTGTGTCAAAGCTGACATCCGAGTTCGGTTTCTTCTCGTCGTCCTCAATCCCAACAGATGCCTACGAAGGTGTTGGCGAAGCAGCGACGGTCGCCGTTGGCGCGCAATGGTACACCCATGCACGCGAAGATGAAGAATTGATCTACAACATCACCAAGGCGCTATGGAACGAAGAATCACGCCGCTTGTTGGATGTTGGGCATGCCAAAGGTTCGACCATCACTCCAGACTCTGCATTGGCAGGTGTTGGTGTTCCACTTCATGCTGGTGCAGAACGCTTCTATAGAGAAGCCGGTTTGTTGAAGTGAGGTCCTAGTCAGTAAATATAGGGTAACTGGGCCGCGACACTCGCGGCCCAGTCATTTAAGGGGGCATCATGGCAGACCAATCTGGACTAACCGAAGCAGAACTCGCGGCCATTGAGCGCAAGTATGATCCGGAATTAGCGTTCAGAACGCCTGGTCGGATCATGTCGGTTGTCATATCAGTCCCATTAGTTGCGCTGGCGCTTTATCAATATTATGCCTCAGGCTTTGGGCTTATCCGTGAGCTGCTGCACCGAGGTATCTTTCTCGCCTTCATGCTTGGGCTGCTCTTTCTACTCTTTTCCTGGCGTCGTTCGCAGTCAATCGAAGTTGCACCAAGAGCCTGGTGGCGATTTGATGGTGTTGCGATTATAGATATTGCGCTAGCCGTGTTAGGCGTCGCGGCGGCATTGTATCTACCTCTTCTACCTCCCGCGGATGTTGCACAGCGTGTGGGCAATCCTGCTGCTTTCGATATTTTTATGGGCACCGCGTTGCTTCTGCTTGTGCTTGAGGCGACGCGACGTTCGGTCGGTTGGACCTTGCCCTTTATCGCTTGTCTTTTCATCTTGTTTGCACTCTTCGGACCATGGATGCCCGGTGTGTGGAAGCACGGTGGGACCAGTTGGACGGGACTCATAAACCATCTCTACATGACCAATCAAGGAATCTATGGCGTGGCCCTTGGTGTGATGGCGAAATATGTTTTTCTTTTCGTGCTCTTTGGCGTGCTGGCTATGCGCATCGGATTGGGCCAGTTGTTCATCGACCTTGCTATGGCGATGGCCGGCCGCTATGCAGGTGGCCCCGCTAAAGTGGCGATCTTTTCATCGGCTTTCATGGGAACAATCTCTGGGTCATCGATTGCCAATACAGTCACGACCGGGTCTCTAACGATCCCTGCAATGAAAAGGATCGGTTACCCACCGCACTTCGCAGGCGCGGTTGAGGCCACCGCATCAACCGGTGGACAAATCACACCGCCGATCCTTGGCGCCGCTGCTTTCATCATGGTGGAGTATTTGGAAATACCCCTACGCGATGTCCTGGCCGCCGCGCTATTCCCTGCTCTGCTGCATTATTTCGGTGTGCTAATTATGGTTCACCTAGAGGCAAAGAAACTTGGTCTCCGAGGATTGACTGCGGCCGAATTACCACAAGTGGTACAGGTTTTACGAGCACACTGGGCATCGCTGATACCACTGATCATTTTGGTTTACCTAATTCTGTCCGGCAAGACGCCAGACTATGCCGCCGTTTGGGGCATTACCGCTTGTGTGGTTGTCGGAATATTGAATCCGAACAAAGAACACCGAATGGGTTTGCGCGACCTTTGGCATGCGATGTCGGATGGATCTAAAAGCACACTAGCGGTTGGCGCTGCTGCCGCCACGGTGGGTATTGTGGTGGGTGTTGTGACTTTAACCGGTGTTGGCTTTCGCCTTGGCTTTGCCGTAGTTCAAACGGCAAATGATATCGGTACATTCGTCGGCGGTATCTGGCCTTTCAGCTTTTTTGATGTCTCCCAGTGGGCACTTTTTTTCTCGCTCATTCTAATTGCAATCGCCTGCATTTTGATGGGAGCCGGGATCCCGACAACTGCAACCTATATAATTTTGGTAGCAGTCGCAGCACCCGCGCTTGCGCAATTACAAGTGGAACCAATCGTATCGCACTTTTTTGTCTTCTATTATGGTGTGCTGGCAGACATCACACCGCCAGTTGCGCTTGCAGCTTATGCTGCAGCAGGTATCGCGGGGTCCAACCCTTTCAAAACCGGTAATACGGCGTTCCGACTGGGAATTGCCAAGGCGCTCGTACCGTTTGTATTCGTTTATTCCCCGTCACTCTTGTTGGTGGCGGACGGCTTCACCTGGGCGGCATTTACGGTAACCCTGATCGGAGCCATGATCGGTATTGGGCTTTTGGGTGTTGCGTTTTCAGGCTATATGCTCACGCACCTGAGCCGCGCACAAAGATGGTATATCGGTCTGGTCTCCTTTCTCTTTGTTGCACCAGGAGTGATGACTATGGCCGTTGGCCTACTCCTGATTAGCCCGGTAGTTTTACAGCAGAAACGCTTGCGATCACGCCAAATGTCTGAAGAGCTTGACCATAAATCGTGAGCACCATTGATCAACTATCGATACTCGCCTGCCAAATCGACATTCCGGTTACCAATGATGTCGAATCCAGAAATCAGCATTTGGCCAATTGCGCCCGTAAAGTTGTACACGAGCTAGACCAAAAACGCAGCGACCTAGTCGTGTTACCAGAGCTATCCAGTATTGATTATTCGCGAGAATCATTTGACAAGCTTGATGTGCTTGCTGAGGAATTGGAAGGCTTATCGTTCCAGACTTGGCAAACCATCGCTCGCCAATACAACACGACCATCGCCTACAGCTTCGCCAGAAAGAACAACGGTAATTACTATATTAGTGTGGCCGTTGTAAACCCCGACGGAGACCTAATCGGACACTATGACAAAATTCACCTTGCGCAATACGGCGCATCGATGGAGAAAGAGTATTTCACTCGTGGCAAAAACCTGTTCTATTTTGAACTCAATGGTCTGCGCTTAGCCCCCATCATTTGCTACGACATTCGTATACCAGAGCTTTCACGAACCTTATCGATTAAGCACAATGTTGATGTGATTTTGCACTGCGGTGCATATTATCGTGATGAGTCATTCTATAGCTGGCATCAATTTTCCGTTACCAGGGCAATGGAAAATCAGGTATACCTACTGAGCTTAAACCGCGCCGGCACTCACTACGGTAATTCAGTTTTCTGCGCGCCTTGGGTTGATGAACATCACCCGCCCATCAAGCTTGATAGCCATGCAGAAACCTTCACCCGATTAATGGTTAATAAGCAGGCTATAACTGAAGTACGCGAAAACTATTCTTTTCGCAAAGACTTACTGGACCACTATTCATTAAGCTGAGTATGGTCTACGTCGCATTCATCGAAGCGTTGGTCTTGCTCATCAATATCTCCAAATCCTCGTCCGATAATTGCTCTTCGGGTTCTCTTTTTGGTTCAACCAACAACATACCTACGATGATAATCGCCAGTGCAATCCAAACATTGGGCGCTAAGGACTCCCCCAAAACGGCAAAACTGATCCCTATGCCGGCAATGGTTTGTACATAGGCCGTTTGACTGCCAAACACGGGACCAGCGGTTCTGATAAGTTGTACAAATACCAGCATGCCGATCCAATCCAATACACCCCACAGCGTCACACCCAAAAGAGCACCCTTTGAGAGCATGCTAAACGGTACGAATGCGTCTTGTAACCAAGCCAAAGGTACTATGATAGTGAGCCCCGCAATGGATGCTAAGCCAAGTGTGGTAGACGGGCCGATTGCGTTCTGTCGGCCCAATGCAATGATCAGATCGACAATGGCATAGCCCAAGGGCACCCCCAATGCGACAACCGCCCAAAACGCATGGGTAGACCCTTCGCTAGATTGCTGCGCAAGCACAACAATGCTTACGCCTACAAATCCAAGTGCTACACCTGCAAGCTTTTTAAGATTGGTGCTCTCGAGCCGCCTTATAACAGTGTAGAAATAAACCATCATAACTTCCGTGACTAAAATGATCGTCACGATAGATGCGGGTATCTGTTCGGCCACCATTAGCAGCACAACGTCGCCTAATATGCAGGTGCAAAATCCCCACAATAAAAAGTAGCCGACTAAGTAAAGATCAAATTTGGGAATTTCTTTTTTTATAATGGCGCGAGGAATGGTTAACAGGACCACAACGACGTTAATCCAAATCGCCATGCCTATTGGATTGAGTTGAAATTGACTGATCCACTTCGCCACTGGTGCATCCAGACCGAATAAAAATCCGGCTAGCAACAGCAAGACCAAGCCTTTAATAGTGGCAGCTTGATGCTTTAAGCGCCGCTCTCGATCATAGATTTTTTGTGCCATTGCTGAAAAAACGGACGCAAATTTCGCCACCGGTGTTGACCCGCTAGCGATAGACGTTAGTCGCAACTCTTTGGGGTTGTAAACGGATTGCTCGAGCAATTCACTGGCGCGAGTCAAGCGTTCCATTTGTTGTTTTTGTTCGATTTCTTTATCGCGATTACGTTTTTTACGCAATCCGGAACGTATGCGGGCCTTTAGTACGGGTAGAACAAAGTTTTTAGGTAGAAAATCCTCAGCACCTAACTTAATGGCTTTTACAACGGCTTGCGAATTCCCTTCATGTGCAGAAATAACAACGACCGGTATGTGCTTGAGTGCAGGTTGTTGATTGCGCCAGTCTAAAACCGAATAGCCATCAGCTTCGGGCATTTCTATGTCAAGCAGCACCATATCAACGCGGTTGTTTTGCATATGATGTTTCGCGTCTTCTGCGCTCGCAACGCTACTGACTCGGTAGCCTAGCTCGGAAACACCTAATGCAATTTTTACCCGATGGGTTTTTTGATCATCAACAACTAATATGTTACCCGTGTCCATCGGTACCCTCATCAATGCGGACAGTTGTCCGCTTATGCATACCGCTAAGGCTAGCGCGTCGGGCGCCCAACTCGCTACACCGTAAAGAATGAAATTCATCAATTTTCCCGATCGGAACACGTGCCTACCAAACTTTGTTAGATATTTCAAGTTTAATTAGCACATTGAAGTAAATTACGGAGTTTCCTACTCAGATCGGCTCTAGTTGAGAAGTACTAGACGTATTGTATTAAGGGCGTGCGGCTAAAAATTGATAATCTTTGCTTCACGCGACGCGCGTAAGTTGCTTAGGGTGTGTGTTTGGTGCACACTATATGTATATGTATATCGACTGTATCAATACTGATACTTCCAAAGACCTATCTGAATGTCTGCAAATAAGCCACTAGTACAATTCCAGAACGTCCAAAAGAGTTACGACGGAAAAGTTCTCGTCGTGAAAGATCTCAACCTTGATGTTGAAACGGGCGAATTCCTGACCATGCTTGGCCCATCGGGTTCTGGTAAAACAACCTGCCTGATGATGTTGGCAGGTTTTGAGCCTGCAACACACGGCGAAATCTATTTAAACGAACGCCCTATCAACAACGTACCGCCGCATAAACGTGGTATCGGTATGGTGTTTCAAAACTATGCACTGTTTCCGCACATGACTGTCGCTGAAAATCTTGCGTTTCCATTGGAAGTGCGCAAGATGAGCAAGTCGGAGCGTGAAGATCGCGTTAAGAAAGCGTTAGACATGGTGCAACTTGGTGAGTTCGGCAACCGACGTCCGGCACAACTCTCCGGTGGTCAGCAACAGCGTGTTGCTGTAGCGCGTGCGTTGGTATTTGATCCCGACCTGGTACTGATGGACGAACCTCTTGGTGCATTGGATAAAAACCTGCGTGAACAAATGCAGTACGAAATTAAGCACATTCACGAAAACTTAGGCGTGACTGTGGTGTATGTAACCCACGATCAGTCTGAAGCACTCACCATGTCTAATCGCATAGCCGTGTTTAACGACGGTGTGATTCAACAACTCGCACCGCCTGATGATTTGTACGAGCGCCCAGACAATGCATTCGTTGCACAATTTATTGGTGAGAACAACAAGCTACACGGCAAAGTCACAGAGATTGATGGTGAGCACTGTGTTGTGCAAACGGCAGAAGGTGTGCCCATCCGAGCGATGGCAGTCAATGTTTCAGGTGTTGGTGATGAGTCGACCTTATCATTGCGACCTGAGCGTGTTGTTGTAACGCCAGAACCCGGATCGCTGCCCAACATTTTTGACGCCACAGTGCTTGAGTTGATTTACCTCGGCGATCACATTCGTACCAGAGTATCTGTACTGGGCCGAGAAGATTTTATTATTAAAGTCCCAAATTCTGCTGACCATGCTTTTCTTTCTGAGGGCGACACTGTCGCTGTCGGTTGGTTACAGCAAGATTGCCGGGCACTGGATGCATCTTGATCGCTGTTTTTTACGCGGCTGCAAAGCCAAGTATCAATAGCAACTCAATTTGGATTCAAAATGAATACGCTTTAGCTGTATTGCTTTGGCATGAGTGAAGTGTAGATGTGTTGTTAAATGCGCCGGGTGCTGTAGTCCCGGACTTTACAGTAAACCGGATTTTTCCGGAATTTTAAAACGAGGATTAACGCGATGAAAAAACTAACCGTATTACTCGCTGCCGGTCTAACCGCAGCAGTAGGTGCCGCTAGCGCTGCAGAATCAATCACAGTTGTTTCTTGGGGTGGTGCTTACACCAAGTCTCAAGTTGAGGCTTATCACAAGCCTTGGATGGCTGCGACGGGTAACACCGTTGTCTCTGAAGACTACAACGGCGGTTTGTCAGAAGTTAAAGCACAAGTTGAAGCTGGCAACGTAAAGTGGGATCTAATTGACGTTGAATTATCAGACGCCGTACGCGGCTGTGATGAAGGTCTTCTTGAAGAGATCAACATTGATGACTTCCCAGCTGGTGCTGATGGCACCCCTGCACGGGAAGATTTCCTGCCTGGTACATTCACAGATTGCGCAGTTGCCAATATTGTTTGGTCAACTATCTATGCATATGATTCATCAAAGATGAGTGAAGGCCCTACAACAATTGCCGACTTCTTTGATACGGCTAAATTCCCAGGTAAGCGTGGCTTACGTAAAAACCCTAAAGCTAACCTAGAAATGGCATTAATGGCTGACGGTGTTGCGGCGGCTGATGTCTATGACGTACTTGATACTGAAGAAGGTATCGAACGTGCGTTCGCAAAATTGGATTCAATTAAAGGTGAGGTTGTTTGGTGGGAAGCAGGTGCTCAACCTCCTCAACTACTAGCTGACGGTGAAGTTGCTATGACCACTGCATACAATGGTCGTATCTTCAACGCAGTAGCTTCTGAAGACAAGCCTTTTGAAATCGTTTGGGACGGCCAGGTTTGGGATCTTGATCTTTGGGTTATGCCTAAAGGAGCACCAAACAAGGAAGCAGCAATGGACTTTATGCAGTACTCAACAGGTACTGAAGCACTTGCAGCACAGGCAAGCTGGATTTCTTACGGCCCTGCTCGTAAGTCGTCGTCACCGCTTGTTGGTTCATTCCACAACAAGCCTGACCTACAGATGGCAAGTCACATGCCTACAGCGCCTAACAACCTAAAAAATGCGATTCAGAACAACTTTGAGTTCTGGGCAGATAATGCAGACCAGTTGAACGAACGTTTCAACGCATGGTTGGCTAACTAAGTTAAATAAATAAGCATTTATGCTTGGAGTG
>CALHOU010000075.1 GCA_938035945.1 uncultured Granulosicoccaceae bacterium | reverse complement strand
TAAGCGCGCCGAAGAACAAGCGCGCCTTGCCGAAGCTGAGCGGGTTCGAGTTGAAGAAGAACGTAAGCGTTTGGAAGCTGAAGAGCAAGCGCGCATAGCCGAAGCGGAACGGCTTCGACTAGAAGAAGAACTTAAACGTGCCGAAGCCGAAGAACAAGCACGTATCGTTGAAGAAGAACGTAAACGGGCTGCTGCCGAAGAACAAGCACGCATAGTGGAAGAAGAACGCAAACGTGCTGAGGCTGTAGAGCAAGCACGCATTGTAGAGGAAGAGCGCAAGCGAGCTGAGGCGGTAGAACAGGCGCGCATAGCAGAGCAAGAACGCAAGCGGGCAGAAGCTGAAGAGCAGGCGCGCTTAGAAGAAGAGCGCAGACAAGCAGCGGCAGCGGCGGCTGCTGAAGAGAAGCGAAAGCAGGAAGAAGCGCTAGCAGCAAAGTTAGCTGAAGAAAAACGCATTGCAGCTGAGAAAGAAAGGCAAGCGCAGCAAAGGCGGGCGGCACAAGCGGCTGCGCAGAGAAAAGCGGAAGAAGAGCGCTTGGCTGCGCTGGCTCAGCAGGAAGCTGATACAGCCTTGGCAAAGCGTCGACGGGTTGAGGAAGCTCAATTACGAAAAAGATATTACGGTGCCATTCGCAGCAGAGTTGAACGAAAATGGCGTCGACCAAAAGGACTCGGTGGTAACGTTGTTTGCGAGGTAAGCGTCATTCAATTGCCTAGTGGTGAAATTAACGATGTCGATGTGAAATCGTGTTCGCCCAATAACGCAGCGTTAAGAAAATCTGTAGAGAATGCAGTGTGGGCGGCGAACCCATTACCAGCAGCACCAAGATCGAGTCTGTTTGATCGTCGTTTAAGTTTTAAATTCAATCCTCGCGGATAAGCCGCAAGGGTTGAAGCAATGTGGTTATAGAGTGAGGCTCATGTTTATTAGCAGAATGTCAAAACCGGCAAGCAAGACGCTAAAGGCGTTGTTGGGTTTGTGTTGTCTGTGGTTAGCGAGCACCTCGTATGTTCATGCGGTCATCGAAATTGAAATTACCCAGGGTGGTGAAAGCGCCATCCCGATTGCGATCGTACCGTTTGGTTGGAATGGTGGCGGTAACCCACCCGAAGACATTGCTGGCATCGTCAGTGCGGATTTACAGCGCAGTGGGAACTTTTCTCCTTTTAATCGTGCAGATCTTATAGCTAGTCCCGTCAGTGGTGACAAGCCACGCTACGGTAATTGGCGTTTAGCGGGTGCTGAATTTTTGCTCATTGGTTCAGTGAATAAATCCGCTGAGAGCTACGGTGTTGAGTTTCAGTTGTTTGATATTAGCCAACAAAAGCTACTGACGGGGTTTAACTTTAAAGTCAGTGATCAAACCTTGCGTAATGCAGCACATCAAATTGCAGACGAAGTGTTTGAAGAAATTCTTGGCATTCGCGGTGCATTTAACACACAGATAGCGTTTGTATCGGTTGAAGGTAAATCGCGCCAGAAAAGTTATAAACTGCAATTGGCAGATGCCGATGGTAAAAATCCAAAAGCCATGCTCACATCACCCAGGCCCATACTGTCGCCCTCTTGGGCGCCTGATGGCATTCGCATCGCGTATGTATCTTTCGAGAATCGCAACCGCTCTGCGATTTACGTTCAGGACCGGCAAAAGGGCAGTCGTAAGAAAGTGATTTCCAAAGCCGGCATTAATGGTGCGCCAAGTTGGTCACCCGATGGTACGCGCTTAGCGGTTACCTTATCGTTTGAAGGCAATCCTGATATCTACATATTAAACGTCAATGACGGTCAAACGCGTCAAATAACTCGAAGCCCGGCTATCGATACCGAAGCTGTGTGGGCTGATGATCAAACGCTAATTTTTACGTCCGATAGAAGCGGCGGCCCGCAGTTATACGAAGTGCCTGCCTCTGGTGGCCGTGCCACACGTATAACTTTTGAGGGTAACTATAATGCCAGCGCCACTGTGTCGGCTGACGGCAAAAACATTGCGTTTGTGCATGGCAGTGAAGTGGGCTATTCCATTGGCACACTTGATCGTGAATCTGGCTTGTTTCAGGTACTCACCGATGGCTCGTTAGACGAATCGCCGAGCTTTGCGCCAAATGGACAAATGATCATCTACGCAACTGAAAAAGGCGGCCGCGGCACACTGGGCGCGGTTTCGCTTGATGGTAGCGTCTCGCAAAGCTTGTCTTTGGATACAGGCGGTGTACGCGAACCTGCATGGTCGCCGTTCACCAACTAAACTCTTGTCAGTTGAGTACCCGGCCTGGAGGTCTATATGTATAAATCGATTTCGTTAAGCAGTACTGTGTTGTTGTGTTTTGCCCTAAGCGCTTGCGGTACCAACCCAAGCCGAAGTGGTGGTTCGATTCCTGTCGACGTACCCCCTGTCACTCAACCCGTCTCGATTGATGGAGTTGTTGACGACACTGATGTCGACCCAAATTCAGTTGCCGGGCGCGCGCCAAAAGAGCGCGTGATATTTTTCGATTTCAATAAGTCTGAGCTTCGTCCGGAATATCTTGACATCATCACTCAGCACGGTCGTTACCTGGCGCAAAACCCAACAGGGCGTGCGCGCCTTGAAGGTCATACCGATGAGCGTGGTACGCGTGAATATAATATTGCTTTGGGGGAGGCGCGTGCGAAAACCATTGCGCGCATGTTGCAACTACAAGGCGTAAGCTCTGCGCAATTACGCAGCGTGAGTTACGGTGAAGAGTTACCTGTTGATGAAGCTCATAACGAAGACGCTTGGAGCAAGAATCGTCGGGTTAACATCATCTACGAAGTGGAAATTCAGAACTAGGTTGCGACTATGAGCATAAGCATGTCTCGTTTTAGGCTATGGAATCGATTGTCGCTGCTGTTGGTTGTATTGTGCGCCTTGGCCACCACGGGTCACGCGCACGCGCAAGCGCAATCGCGAGCCAAACTTTCTGATGTAGATGCGCGTCTGCAACGCGTCGAAAAAGTTCTCGATCAATCCTTACTTAATTTGTTGCAACAGATCGAGGGGCTACAAGGTGAAGTGCGCATTTTGCGTGGTGAAATCGAGAATCTGAATAACGATATAGAGATTTTGAAAAAACGAAATCGTGATTTGTATACAGATACTGATCGCCGAATTTCAGATTTAGAATCTGCTGGCTCAATTTCAGAGTTGCCGGCATTGTCAGACGAACTAGACGAATCTTCCTTAGACACGGCCACAGCGCTCGACCAGCCCGTGTTTGTTGCCGAAGAGCCAGCGATACCACAGCCCAGAGCAAACAGTGGTGGTGGCAGTGGTCCGGCTCCACCAGTGACTCCAGTTGGCGCGAATACGCGGGCTGCCAGCTCTGCTGAGAAGGCCAGTTACACCAAGGCATACGATCTGTTGGCGAAAGGCAACAATGCTGAAGCGGTGAAACTATTTGATCAATTTTTACGCGATTATCCGGATGGGCCGTTTTCCGACAATGCTTGGTATTGGCAAGGTGAGGCAAAGTATGCCGACCGCAATTTCGACAGCGCCTTGTACAACTTCTCGGTAGTGGTCGAGTTTTTTCCAAACAGCCCGAAAGTGCCTGATTCTCGTTTGAAAATTGGTTACGCCCTATACGAGCAACAGCGCTTTGGCGAGGCCAGACAGGTGTTAACAGGCGTCACAAATGACTACCCTGGACGTTCGGCTGCGGTATTGGCTCGCAAACGTTTGCAGCAAATGACACGAGAAGGGCAATAAAGAGCAGACTTTCGCCACTAGAGCGCCGTATTGTTGTATCATGCGCGTCGCTTAAGTGATTAGGCACTGGCATCCCAGCCAGCATTTCAAGCTTGGGGGCGTTAGCTCAGTTGGTAGAGCATCTGACTTTTAATCAGGTGGTCGCAGGTTCGAATCCTGCACGCCCCACCATTTAAAACGATTTAGTCCCCCGACAAATCTCAGTTCAAAGCGTTAGTTTCAGAAGATTCGAACCGAAACAGGTTCGACAAATCGCGAACGCGATTTAAAACAAGCGGCCCACGGCCGCGCAGCCCCGAAGGGGTCAGATCGCCCCTAGGCTATCTGATTAATCCTGCCATGACTTGCGCAGAACACAAATCGAAGCAGTCTTAACAACCTAGATAAATTCGAACTCGAAACAGGTTCGACAAATCGCGCACGCGATTTAAAACAAGCGGCCTTGGCCGCGCAGCCCCGAAGGGGTCAGATCGCCCTTAGGCTATCTGATTAATCCTGCACGCCCCATCGGACTTAATTCAGTGCTACCTGCATTCTAATTTTTTAAAGTCGAGTCCATTGCGAGTGGAACGTGCGCAATGGATTCCAGCCAGTGATTTACATGGGTGCACCCGTTGGCGATAAATCTTGCACAGCGCTCAACACCTGATGCTTCATCAACTCGCGAAATAATCCAACCAACATATGTACAAGCACGCAAGGCCAGAAAAAGATCAAGCAACTTTAAATCTATAGAACGGTTCGACAAGTAACCATCGATCAGCGCGCTCGTAAATGCTTCATGCGCAGGCGCGCGCCGTAAACGCAGAATAACGGTAGCGAGGTCAAACAACCGATAACCATAGCCACTGTCGTCAAAATCAATAAAATGTAATTGATCACCCTTTATCAACACGTTTTCTGACACCAAGTCCGCGTGAATCAGACCCAAGTCCAGGGTTTGGTTTTTCTCGCGTAACACTTGAGTTGCTGATGCTCGAAACTGTTGTAAAAGTAATTGCTGCTCTTTATCCAAAAATGGGTTTTCCCAAAACCTATCCCAAACTGGTTCTTCACCTAACAAACCATCAAGATCCCATGATGGACGATCAAAGCCAGGTGGGGGTGTCCACACATCCGATACGGTGTGCAATTGGGCCATTGCACGCCCCAGTGAGTGATAAATTTCTTCGCTTGCCCGTGTGGCTAATGTATCGCCGGATAACCATGCTTGCATATCAACAATCTGACCGTTGATTTCTTCGCAAAGTGCTCCGTTGTACGCAGTCAGCGGCGCCGCTGTACTTAGTCCGGCGTTGGCAAGTACTCCCATCCACTGTAACTCGGACCTAATTTCAGACTTGGTTCGAAGCCCAGTACGGTGTATACGCAACGCCCATGATGTTTGCGTGAGATGATCATCTACACGAAAAACCTGATTTTCTCGCTCGGCGATGAGTTCCAACGAAGCGTTTTCCAGATTCCAAATGGATAGCGCTTGTAGTGCAGTTTCTTTACTCATTGGTTGGTTTAGGTATAGGACTAGTCAATTGCAGCACCGCATTCGGTGAGCACTTCATCAAGTGCGTTTAATAGGTGATCTGCATTCTCCTTGGAAAATGGCATGGGGGGTCTGATTTTAAGTGTGTTGTAGCTGATGCCAAATCGGCTTACAAGAATGCCTTTGTGTCTTAACGCATTCACCACTTTATTGGCATAGTTTGACGCAGGTGTTCGCGTGTCGCGCTCTGCAACCAGCTCTACGCCAAACACCAATCCATAGCCTCGAACATCGCCAATAACGTCATGTTGCCGGGCCAGTGCATTTAGACGTTCACGTGTGTACTTACCCACTACGCAAGCATTGTCCATCAAGCGTTCGTTTTCGAGCACATCTAACATGGCATTCGCTGCTGCGCACGATACAGGATTACCTCCGAAGGTATTAAAGTATCGGAATGATGTTCTAAAAGCCGTCATGATATCTACGGAGGTGACAACACCAGCGACAGGGTGACCATTGCCCATGGGTTTACCCAGCGTGACGATATCAGGTTCGATACCTATACGTTGATGACCCCAAAAGTGGGAGCCCATGCGGCCAAAGCCAGGTTGTACTTCATCTGCGATCAGTACACCACCGCGTTCAGTAACCAATTTTCGTACGGGGACTAGCCAGCCGGGTTCTAAGCTTGGAATGCCTTCATTGATAAACGCTGGGCACAGTATCAATGAGGAAAATCCATGCGCTGTGGATTCAAGATCGTCAATGGCGGCGGCAATAGCGGCGGTGAATGCCTGAGCATGCGCTTCGCCAGATTCGCCGCCTAAAGGTCGGTAACTATCGGGGGCAGGCACATGGCGTATATGATTCACCTGTGCCAAGTCAGTCGCGTTTGTTAGCGATAATTGTGCAACGATACTGGTATTTCCATGGTAGGTATGGTCGGTGGCAATAACACCCTGTTTGCCCGTGACTGCCTCCGCCATGCGCAATGCTATGTCGTTTGCTTCCGAGCCTGTACAACTTAGGATAGCCGTTGTCAGTGAGTCATTAAACGTGTCGGTCAGCCGTTCTACATAATCCAAAATGCCTTCGTGCAAATACCGTGTATGCGTATTGAGCGTAGCGGCTTGTTTCGCGATAGCTTCTACAACATGCGGATGGCAATGACCTACGTGAGGTACGTTGTTATAACAATCAAGGTAACGCTTATCATCGGCATCCCAGACCCACACACCTTCTCCACGAACAAGGTGTACGGGGTCGTTGTAAAACGTTGAGACGTTCGGGCCGAGCAATTTCGCTCGTCTTTGCATAAGTTGTGCGGGCGTTGATTTATTCAAATGGATGCTCCATCGAACTCAGGCGGTCAGTATAGAGGACTAGGTAAGTTGCAGGAGTTATTGTTGAATGGGTAGCAATCGGGTTTCGTCAGTCAGTTTGTGGGAGCCCTTTGCCAGCGCAATTTGATCGGCTATTTTCTTATGTAAGCCTATGATCAGTTCATTGCCGGTTTCGGAGGGATCGTAAGTCACAAGTGCTTGGGTGGATTCCAGCTCAAAAGTCTTCCAAAAGAAATCGATTTCACCATCAATTTCAAAATACATCCAATCTGACAAAGGTTTGTATTTGTGAATACTGGAGAAAAATACCGAATTAGTCACGGTATCCAAGGACTTGATAAAAGAATCCAGGCCTTGATTGAACTGGGCGCAGGTCCAGGTTACGTGTGGGTTGGCCTGTGCATCGGGGCCGCATTCAGCAATGGTGCTTCCCATCGAGCCAATTAATTCAGCTGAGAACTGGCTTGGGTCGCTTGGCGCAGCCTGTACCGCTTGAAATTCGGTATCGGATGACCCTTGAATGGGCACGAACGAATCATTGGTGGTTGTAATGGATTGCTTGTTAGGCGCTGCGCAAGCCGAAAGCAGTAGTAACATTGTTGCTACAGTATGCGCTGGTCGTATTTGGAATAGCAACTTATTGGCGATCACAATGTCTTTACCGCTGCAGGCTGCTGGAAACACCTGTCTTTAAACTTCTATGTACTGTTAAACTGGATGTTATTGTGCACGCTCAGCCCTTGTCAAGGAACTGACCCTGCAGTAATGACAATCAAAATCGAATCTATCATTACACGTCTACATAAGTGAAAACCCCGTCTCATAAACAACTGCTTGTATTGCTAATACTGCTGATATTAATCGTGCTTGCTGTCTTGCTTTTTAGGACACCTCCATCTGAATGGGAGCGTGCGCAACGCCTTGGTGAGTTCATTGAATCACTTGGCATGGTCGGAGTAGTGGTGTTCTATATGGTGGCAGCGTTGGCCACCTCAGTAGGATTACCAAGGCAATTTTTTGCCTTCGCTGCAGGATTTGCGTTTGGGGTTGGTAATGGCGTTATGCTTTCGAGTTTTGCAGCTATTACGGGTTGCGCAATAACGTTTTACTGTTCGCGGCGATGGTTGTCTGCAAGAGTTCATTCTCGCTATCCGAACGCTGTATGTAATTTGAATAAGTTACTGCGCTCCGATGTGTTCTTAAAAATACTGGTACTGCGCCTACAGCCATTGGGCACTAATTTAATTACCAATTTATGTGCAGGTGTAACAACAATATCGGCCAGAAAATTCCTGTCGAGTTCTT